>NZ_JBWKKP010000007.1:0-182307 GCF_056431485.1 Streptomyces sp. NPDC045899 | reverse complement strand
TGTGTGCAGACGGACCACAAATCGGAGGAAGGGGGTTTGTCTTTTCCCCCCCCCCCCCCCCCCCCTTCGTTTTTTTTTTTCTCCCTCCCCCCCGCCCCCCCCCCCCCCCCCCCCCCCCCCCGCCCGCGGGCACGATCAGAAGCCGGCCGGCTCCGTGTAGACGCCCCACTCGTCGCGGAGCGCGTCGCAGATCTCCCCGAGGGTGGCCTCGGCGCGCACCGCGTCCATCATGGGCGCGATCATGTTGCCGCCGTCCCGGGCGGCGGCCAGCATCGCCTTGAGTCCCGCCGCGACCCTGGCCTCGTCCCGCCCGGCCTTGCGGCCGCCGAGCACCCGCACCTGCTCGCGCTCGACCTCATGGCTGACCCGCAGGATCTCCAGGTCGCCGGTGACCGAGCCATGGGCGCAGTTGACGCCGACGACCTTCTTGTCGCCCTTCTCCAGCGCCCGCTGGTACTGGAAGGCGGACTCGGCGATCTCACCGGTGAACCAGCCGTCCTCGATCCCGCGCAGGATGCCCGAGGTGATCGGCCCGATCGGATGCTGTCCGTCCGGCACCGCGCGGCGGCCGCGCTCCTTGATCTGCTCGAAGATCTTCTCGGCGTCGGCCTCGATCCGGTCGGTCAGCGCCTCGACGTACCAGGAACCGCCCAGCGGATCGGCCACGTTGAGGACGCCGGTCTCCTCCATCAGCACCTGCTGGGTGCGCAGCGCGATCTCGGCCGCCTGCTCACTGGGGAGCGCGAGGGTCTCGTCCAGTGCGTTGGTGTGCAGCGAGTTGGTGCCGCCGAGCACCGCGGACAGCGCCTCCACAGCGGTGCGCACCACGTTGTTGTACGGCTGCTGCGCGGTGAGCGAGACCCCGGCGGTCTGGGTGTGGAACCGCAGCCACTGCGCCTTCTCCGAGGTCGCGCCGTAGACGTCGCGCATCCAGCGGGCCCAGATCCGGCGGGCGGCGCGGAACTTGGCGATCTCCTCGAAGAAGTCGACATGGGCGTCGAAGAAGAAGGAGAGACCGGGCGCGAAGACGTTCACATCGAGCCCGCGGGAGAGCCCCAGCTCCACATAGCCGAAACCGTCGGCGAGGGTGTACGCCAGCTCCTGGGCGGCCGTGGCCCCGGCCTCGCGGATGTGGTAGCCGGAGACGGAGAGCGGCTTGTAGGCGGGGATGCCGTCGGAGCAGTACTCCATCAGGTCGCCGATGAGACGCAGATGGGGCTCGGGCGGGAAGAGCCACTCCTTCTGGGCGATGTACTCCTTGAAGATGTCCGTCTGGAGCGTGCCGTTGAGCCGTGAGGTGTCCACGCCCTGGCGCTCGGCGGCCACCAGGTACATGCAGAAGACCGGGACGGCCGGGCCGCTGATCGTCATCGAGGTGGTGACGTCACCGAGCGGGATGTCCTTGAAGAGGACCTCCATATCGGCCGCGGAGTCGATGGCGACCCCGCAGTGGCCGACCTCGCCGAGCGAGCGCGGGTCATCGGAGTCCCGGCCCATCAGGGTGGGCATGTCGAAGGCGACCGACAGCCCGCCGCCGCCCGCCTCCAGGATCATCTTGTAGCGCTCATTGGTCTGCTCGGCGTTGCCGAACCCGGCGAACTGGCGGATGGTCCACGCCCGGCCGCGGTAGCCGGTGGGATACAGACCGCGGGTGTACGGGAACTCCCCGGGCCATCCGATCCGCTCGAACCCCTCCACGGTGTCGCCCGGAGCGGGTCCGTAGACCGGCTCGACGGGGTCCCCGGAGAGCGTGGTGAAGTCGGCATCGCGCTTGCGTGCCGCGTCGTACCTGGCCTGCCAGCGACGGCGGCCTGCCTCAATGCCTTCGGCGTCCATGGCTCAAATTTACTAGGACGTCCAAGTAATTGTCGACGGCTGACCGGCCACAGCAGGCCGATCGAGTGGTCTGCCGGGCCGTCCTCGCAGGTCAGCGACCCGGCACAAACATCCCCACAGATGCCCCGGCGGACCGGGGCGGGCTCCCGCGCGGGGGCTCACACCTGGGCGGGCTCCGGGCGGCCGTCGACGACCAGCGGCGCGACCTCGCGGTACACCGAGCGCTCGACGAAGAAGACCGCGGTGGGCACGGTGCCCGCCAGCAGCACCCAGGCCAGCTTGCCGAACGGCCACTTCGCCTTGGAGCCCAGGTCGAAGGCGAAGACCAGGTACAGGACGTAGAGCCAGCCGTGGGCGAAACCGACCATGGTCACGAAACTGTCGGCGCCGTCGACGTCCAGCAGGTACTTGGCGACCATGCCGATCGTCAGCAGGATCAGCAGCACGCCGGTGACATAGGCCATCACCCGGTAGCGGGTCAGGACGCTCTTCTTCATGGCCCCGAGCGTAGCCGTGCGTTCCGGGGCGATCTTCGCCGCCCCCGGCCCGCCAGGGCCTAGAGCTCGCCCTCGGCCGCGTCCGCGGCCTCGTCGTCGAAGTCGTCCGCCGCGACCCGCAGCGGACGCAGCAGCGCGAAGATCCGGCCGCACTCCTCGGCGTCGTAGACCCCGAGTCCGAAGTCCATCGCCATCAGGTCGCGGGTGGCCGACTCCACCACCTCGCGCCCCCGGTCGGTGATCGAGGCCAGAGTGCCGCGGCCGTCGTTGGGGTTGGGGCGCTTGGCCACCAGACCGGACTTGACCAGCCGGTCCACCGTGTTGGTGACCGAGGTCGGGTGGACCATCAGCCGCTCACCGATCTTCGACATCGGCAGCTCACCGGCCTGGGAGAAGGTGAGCAGCACCAGGGCCTCATAGCGGGCGAAGGTCAGTCCGTACGGTTTGACGGCCGCGTCGACCTGGCCGAGCAGGATCTGCTGGGCGCGCATGATCGAGGTGATGGCGGCCATGGAGGGCACGGACCCCCATCGCTGCTTCCAGAGTTCGTCGGCGCGGGCGATCGGGTCGAACGGCAGGCTGAGCGGCTTCGGCACAACCCCGACAGTACCGGCCGGTCATATCGTGGTCAGCTCCATCTCACAGTTCGGTCCGCTCCGTCCCGGCCCCGTCGGCGCCCGTTCCCCGGGCGCCGCGCCGCACCTCCAGCGCCACCAGGGCCGAGCAGAGCGCCCCCACTCCGCCCGACACCGCGGCGACCGTGGACACCGGCGCGAACTCGGCCACCGCCCCGGCGACCGCCATGCCCAGGCCCTGCGACGTCATCAGCCCGGCGGTCAGCACCGTCATCGCCCGGCCCCGCAGTTCCTCGGGTACGGCGGCGAAGAACCACTGGTCCAGGCCCAGGCTGTAGGCGATACCGAAGCCGGTCAGCACCTGGAGGGCCAGGGCCCAGCCGAACGAGGGGTGGGCCGCGTACCCGAGGGCGGGCAGCGACGCGGCCACCCCGACCGGCAGCGTCAGCCGGGCCCGTGCCCGCGGCCCCAGCAGCGAGCCCACCAGCACCTCGCTGACGATCGCGCCGACCGGCATCCCGCACATCAGCAGCCCCAGTCCGACCGGGCTCAGACCCAGCCCATCGGAGTACGGCGTCAGCAGGACTTCCGGCATCACCACGAACATCGGCGGCACCCAGGCGAGCACCAGCAGCCAGCGGATCCGGCGGTCGGCGAACAGCCGCCGGACCCCGCGCAGCGAATCGCCGAGCAGTGCCCCGCCGTCCCCGTCCGCCCGCTGCCGGGCCGGGCGGCGGCGGGTGCCGAACCGGAGGATCAGCGCCGAACCGGCCAGGGCGGCGGCGGTGAGCACGAGGACGGCCCGCGGCGAGACCGCGGCCAGCAGCAGCCCGCCCACCGCGAACCCGGCGAGCTGCGCGCTCTGGGCGGTGATCCGGATCACCGAGCGGCCCAGCACGAAGGCGTCGCCCTCACCGAGGATGTCGCCGAGCGTGGCCGAGCGGGTCCCGCTGAAGACCGGCGAGACGGTGGCCGTCACACAGCGCAGGGCCAGCAGCGCGGCCACCGGCATACCGGGGATGACCATCGCGGCCACGCACGCGGCGTTCACCAGGTCGCACACCACCAGCACCCGGCGGGGCGGCAGCCGGTCGGCGACGGAGGAGAGCAGGGTGCCGCCGATGACGTACGGCAGCATCGCCGTCGCGAAGGTCAGCGCGCTGAGCAGCGGGGAGTCGGTCAGCCGGTAGACCAGGACGGACAGCGCGATCGCGCAGACCACCTCGCCCAGCATGGAGATCAGATGTGCCGCGAACACCGCGCGGAACTCACCGACCGCGAAGACGGCGCGGTAGCCGACGCTCCCCGGACCCCGTCCGGATTCCTCGCCGCCGCCGGGCGCGAGCTCGGGTCGGGAGGCGTGCGCCGCGGTGGGCGACGATTCGAGGGGGCCGGTGGTGCCGGGCCCGGGAGGCGTTGACATGGCGTCAGCGTGCCGTGCGCCGCGGGCGCCCTCTAGTGTTTCGTTCCGAGCCGAATCACGGGGGTGAAGCGTGCCGCTGCATATGCTTTTCGGACCGGAGGACCTGCTGCGCTGCCGGTTCGCCATCTCGCCGCTGGGCCAGACCCACGAGGCGGTGCGCACGCTGCGGCGGCGCGAACGGCACGGCTATCACCTGCCATGGCTGCGGCGGATCGGCCGGGCGGCGGAGGGGCTGGACCTGACGGAGCTGTTGCTGCTGATGCCCCGGCGCGGCGGCTACACCCCGGACTTCCTCGGGCCCCCGCCGGCGGTGCCGGACGCCTCGTTCGAGGACGAGCTGGCCCGGCTGCGGGCCACCGACCCGGCCATGGCCCGTCATGAGCTGACCCTGTCACTGGCCTGCACCCCGGGCGCGGCGGACAGCCCGCTGGGGAGGGCCATGCTGGACGATCCGGCCGCCACGGTGCGACGGCTGGCCGAGATCACCGAACGTGCCTGGCGGGCGCTGATCAAAGAGGACTGGCCCCGGCTGCGCACCCTGCTGGAGGCGGACATCGCCTACCGCTCGCGGCAGCTGGCCGAGGGCGGTCTGGAGCGGCTCTTCGAGGATCTGCGCCCCCGGATGTCCTGGGCCGGCCGCACCCTCACGGTCCACGCCCCGCACGTCTCCGCCCGGACCCGGACCCAGACCCTGGACGGCCGGGGCGTCCTGCTCATGCCCAGTGTCTTCGTCTGGCCGGATGTGGTGAGCGGTTTCATCCCGCCCTGGCAGCCGACGGTGATCTACCCGGCCCGGGGGGTCGGCGGGCTGTGGCGCGAACCGGACGCCGCGGCGCCGGACGCCCTGGTCCGGCTGCTCGGCGCCAACCGGGCGGCGATCCTGGCCGATCTGGAGGAACCCGCCTCGACGAGCGTGCTGGCCCGGCGCCACCGGCTGGCCCCGTCCACGGTCTCGGCCCACCTCGCGGTGTTGCGCGCGGCCGGGCTCCTGGTCTCGCGCCGCCGGGGCCATGAGGTCCGCTATGAACGCACCCCGCTGGCCCTCGCCCTGGTGGCGGGCGGCTGAGGCGCGGAGCGCGGAACAGCGGAACCCCGCCCCGGGAGAGGGGCGGGGTTCCAGCGGGATCCGGCTCGGTCAGGCGGACAGATGGCGCTCGACCGTCTCCACCTTCGAGGTCAGGCCGTCGGTCACGCCCGGCCGGATATCGGCCTTGAGGACCAGCGAGACCCGTGGGGCCCGGGCCTCCACCGCCGCGACCGCGCGCCGCACCACATCCATGACCTGGTCCCACTCGCCCTCGACCGAGGTGAACATCGCGTCCGTGCGGTGCGGCAGCCCCGATTCCCGGACCACCCGCACGGCGTCGGCGACGTACTCCCCGACGTCCTCCCCGACCCCGAGCGGGGTCACGGAAAAGGCGACGATCATACGTTGACCACGCCCTCGCGGCGGGCGCGGGCGGCGATCACTCCGGCCTCGGCCTCCCGCTTCAGCTTGCGCTCGGCGAAGAAGCCGCCGGTGGGCAGGACGGCGAGGATGAAGTAGAGGGCGGCGGTCTGCCACTTCCACTTGGTGCGGTTCCAGGCGTCGGCCCAGAAGACCAGGTAGAGGATGAAGAGCACGGCGTGCACCCAGCCCATCACCGGCACCGCGTCGAATTCGGTCGTCCGCTTGAGGACCGAGCAGATCAGCAGCAGCAGGAAGGACACGGCCTCGGGCGCGGAGACCAGGCGGAGCCTGCGCAGCGCGGTGGCGGTCTTGAAGTCCACGGGAGCACCTTCGCGTGAGGAGGACACGACAGCGGCTTGTGAACCCATGCACAAGCCCGCCCCCATTGTGGCAGCCGCGGCGGCGATCACCGTTCCCGGGGCACCGATCGCCCCGGTTGCTCCCTGTCCGCCGGTGCGGGGGACCGATAACGTCGGCTCGTGGCTCAGTTTCGGCTCCAGGGAAGCAGGGTGCTCGCCGTCGATATGACGGGCGACACCGTCAAGGCCAAGAACGGCGCGATGGTCGCGTACGAGGGGGAGATGACCTTCAAGAAGAAGTCAGGCGGCGGGGAGGGGCTGCGCGGGATGGTGACCCGGCGGCTCACCGGCGAGCAGATGGCCGTCATGGAGGTGAAGGGGCAGGGCACGTGCTACTTCGCCGACCGGGCGCGCGAGATCAACCTGGTCTCGCTGCACGGCGAGAAGCTCTGCGTCGAGTCCGGGAACCTGCTGTGCACGGACGGCGGGCTGCGCACCGGGACGACCTTCACCGGACTGCGCGGCTCGGCCCAGGGCAACGGGCTGTTCACCACGACCGTCGAGGGCACCGGCCAGGCCGCGATCCTCTCCGACGGGACGGCGATCGTGCTGCGGGTCACCCCGCAGACCCCGCTCCAGGTCGACCCGGGGGCATACATAGCCCACACCGGCAACCTCCAGCAGCACTTCCAGACGGGGGTGAACTTCCGCGCGCTGATAGGCGAGAGCGGGGGCGAGTCCTTCCAGATCCGCTTCGAGGGCGACGGTCTGGTCTATGTGCAGCCGAGCGAACGCAACACCGTCGGGGGTGACCTCTGATGCCGTTCACCACGCTCACCCCGCGGATGGTGCAGGCCGAGGTGGCGCCCGGCCTGACCCTGTTCAGCCAGCGCGGCGCGATGCTCGCGTACCGGGGGGACGTACGGTTCACGCCCAGCATCACCGGTGGCCAGGGCGGAGTGATGAGCATGATCGGCCGCCGGGTCGCGGGCGAGGCCACCCCGCTGATGACGGTCGAGGGCCAGGGCACCGTGATGTTCGGGCACGGCGGTCACCACGTGGAGGTGATCGACCTGGCCGGGGACACCCTCTATGTGGAGTCGGACCGGCTGCTGGCCTTCGACGGCTCGCTGCGCCAGGGCACGATGTTCATGGGCTCCCAGGGCGGGGTGATGGGCATGGTGCGCGGCCAGGTCACCGGTCAGGGGCTGTTCACCACGACCCTGGAGGGGCACGGCTCCGCGGCGGTCATGGCGCACGGCGGGGTGATCCAGCTGCCGATCACCGCCGGGCGGCCGGTCCACGTCGACCCACAGGCGTATGTCGCCCACCGGGGTGATGTCCGCAATAAGCTCTCGACGGCCATCGGCTGGCGCGACATGGTGGGCCGCGGATCGGGCGAGGCGTTCCAGCTCGAGCTGTCCGGCAACGGCACGGTCTACGTCCAGGCATCGGAGGAGAAGCTGTGAACGGCCCCGTCATCCATGACGCCCACACCCTCCCCGCCGACGACAACATCAACCCCTATGCCTTCAGCGTGGACCTCGACGGCCAGTGGTTCCTGCAGAAGGGGAAGATGGTCGCCTACTACGGGAAGATCGACTTCCAGGGCATCGGGCTGGGCCGCCTGGACCGGCTGATAGCGGGCAGCTTCCACTCCCCGCTGCACGCCGCGGACTGGGTGGTGGCCGAGGGCCGGGGGAAGATGGTGCTCGCGGACCGGGCGTTCGACGTCAACTCCTATGACCTGGACAACGGGAACCTCACCATCCGCTCCGGCAACCTCCTCGCCTTCCAGCCCTCGCTGGCGCTGAAGCAGTCGATCGTGCCGGGCTTCCTCACCCTCATCGGCACCGGGAAGTTCGTGGCCGCGTCCAACGGTCCGGTGGTCTTCATGGAACCGCCGCTGCGGGTGGATCCGGAGGCGCTGGTGGGCTGGGCCGACTGCCCCTCCCCCTGCCACCACTACGACCACGCCTATCTGCGGGGCGTGATGGGCGGCATCCGGGCCCACACCGGTCTGGGGGGAACCTCCGGCGAGGAGCACCAGTTCGAGTTCGTGGGAGCGGGGACGGTACTGCTCCAGTCCACGGAGCGGATGATGGAGGCGATAGCCACCGGAGAGACGGGGGGTACCGGTTCGTGATCGCAAGCGTGCGGAGTGTAACGTCGAACAGGTGACCTCTAGCCCGATGCATCCATTGGTTCGGAATTCAACTTCTATAGGTAGAATACATCCCATGGAGACCGAAAACGGCACGCGCTGGCTCAGCGATGACGAGCAGCGCGCCTGGCGCACCCACCTGGACGTCAGCCGACTGCTGACCTACCAGCTCGAACGAGACCTCCAGCCGTTCGGCCTGACCATGAACGACTACGAGATCCTGGTCAACCTCTCGGAGTCGGAGGACCACCGGATGCGGATGAGCGACCTGGCGTCCGCGACCCTCCAGTCCAAGAGCCGTCTCTCCCACCAGATCACCCGGATGGAGAACGCCGGGCTGGTCCGCCGGGAGAACTGCGAGTCGGACCGCCGCGGGCTCTACGCGGTCCTGACCGAGCACGGCTGGGACACCATGCGCAAGGTCGCGCCCCACCACGTCGACTCCGTGCGCAAGCACTTCATCGACCTGCTCAACGCCGACGACCTCGCTGCGCTGTACGGCTCGCTGGTGCCTGTCGCCGAGCATCTGCGCGCCCAGCGCGGCCGGGTCTAGGCCGCCGCCCGGCCCGGATCCGCGACCCGGTCCCGGCCCAGCGGCAGCCGCAGTTCGAACAGGGCGCCACCGCCGGGCCCCGCACCCACGGTCAGCGTGCCGCCGTGGCGCTCCGCCACGTCCCGCGCGATGGCGAGGCCGAGCCCGGCCCCGCCATCGTCGCGGCTGCGGGCGTCGTCGAGCCGGACGAACCGCTCGAAGATCCGCTCCCGTTCGTCCTCGGGCACCCCGTCACCGTCGTCGGCGACCGCCAGGACGGCCCGGCCGCCCTCGGCGCGCACCGACACCCGCACCTCGCCCCGCGCATGCCGCTGCGCGTTGTCGACCAGGTTCCCCAGCACCCGGGAGAGCTGACCGCGCGAACCGGCCACCTCCGCCGGGGACAGTTCGGTGACCACCGGCAGCCGGTCCCCGGCGCGCTGCGACAGTTCCTCGCGCACCATGCCGTCCAGCGCGACCCGTGTAGTCAGGGCGGGCCGCTCCCCGGCGTCCAGCCGGGCCAGCAGCAGCAGATCTGCGGCCAGCCGCTGGAGCCGCACCACGTCCTCCACCGCGCCGTCCAGATCCAGCAGTTCCGGATGGGCGGCGCCCACCTCCAGCTGGGTGCGGAGCGACGCCACCGGGGAGCGCAGCTCGTGGGAGGCGTCCGCGACGAACGCCCGCTGCCGCTCGACCGATGCCTCCAGCGCCGCCAGCGTCTCGTTGGTGGTCCGGGCCAGCGCCGCCACCTCGTCGTGCGAGGAGGGTTCCGGCACCCGCCGGGACAGATCGGTGCTGGCGGTGATGGCGGCCATCTCCCGGCGGATCCCCTCCACCGGCCGCAGTGCGCGCCGGGTCACCAGCCAGGTCACCCCGGCCACGACGACCAGCAGCAGCGGCAGTCCGATCAGCATCGCGTCCCGGACGGTGCCCACCGCGCCCTGTTCGGTGGCCAGCGGGGCGCCCGCATAGACGGTGACGTCCTCGCCACGGGCGTCGGTGACCTCCACGGCCGCCCAGCGGTACTCCGCGGTGCTGCCGTCGATCCGGGCCGTGCCTCCGCTGTACTCCGGGGCCGAGGAGACCTCCCCCGCACCGCCGTCGTCATCGTCGTCATCGCCCTCGCCGGGCGGCGCCGGAACCGGCCGCACCGAGGGGCTGCCGGTGCCGCTGACCGCCTCGAGGTCGTCGCTGACCGCCCGGACCCGGTGGTCCTCGTCCACGATCTGCACCGGGGTGTCGTCCCCGAGGTCCAGCTCCTGGTACGCCACCCCGCCGGCCACCTTCGACGCGACCGCACGCGCGGCGGCCCCGGCGTCGACCTCGGCCCGGTCCGCCAGATTGCTCCGCAGCACCGCCAGGACCGCGATCCCCGCGGCCACCAGCGCCACCGCGACCACCACGGTCGCGCCCAGCGCCGCCCGCGACCGTACGGAGCCGAAGACCCTACCCACGGAGCCGGTACCCCGCTCCCCGTACGGTCTCGATCAGCCCGGCGCCCAGCTTCCGGCGCAGGGCGCTGATGTAGACCTCGACGATGTTGGGGTCGCCGTCGTACGCGAAGTCCCAGACGTGCTCGAGGATCTCGGCCTTGGAGACCACGTCCCCCGGCCGCAGCGCCAGATGCTCCAGCACGGAGAACTCCTTGGCGGTCAGCGCGATCTCGCCGCCGTCCCGCTCCACCCGCCGGGCGCCGCGGTCCACCGACAGCTCGCCGATCCGCACCACCGGTGAGGCGGCGGGCCCGCGGCGGCGCAGCAGCGCGCGCACCCGGGCCACCAGCACCACGTACGAGAACGGCTTGGTCAGATAGTCGTCGGCGCCGGTGTCGAGTCCCTCGGCCTCGTCGTACTCGCCGTCCTTGGCGGTGAGCATCAGGATCGGCACATCGTTCCCGGCCGCCCGGAGCGCCCCGCACACGTGGTAGCCGTTCATTCCCGGCAGCATGATGTCGAGGACGATCAGGTCGTGGACACCCTCCTGCGCGCGGTGCAGCCCCTCGCGCCCGTCGTGCGCCACATCCACGGCGAAGCCCTCCGCCCGCAGCCCCTTGGCCAGCGAGACGGCGAGCCGCCGTTCATCCTCCACGATCAGCAAACGCATGCGACCAGCCTCCCAAAGCCAAGCTGAAGATCTCTTCAGGTGGCTTCAGCTCAGCTTCAGCATCCCTCCGTGATGGTGGTTGACGTCCGAACACGACCCGGGGAGGAAACCCTCATGAAGCGCAACATCGTCATCGCCACCGTCGCCGCGGCCGCCCTCATCGGCGGTGGTACGGCCGTCGCCATGGCGGACGGCGGGACGGGCGGCGCGCAGTCCTCGTCCTCCGGCGCGGCCGGGACCACCGGGAAGGTGGCGGCCTACCACTCCGACGACACCGACGCCGACGCGGACGACAGGGACGGCAAGGACGACACCGACCGCGACGACACCGACGGCGCGGACCGCGAGGCCGGGTCGGTCAAGACCGCCCGGGTGACGCTCTCCGACGCCGCGGGCACGGCCCTGAAGGCCGCACCGGGCACGCTGTCCTCCATCGAGCTGGACGACGACGCCCGCAACGCCGTCTGGGACGCCGAGATCCTGGGCAAGGACGGGAAGTGGCACGAGGTCGGCGTGGACGCGTCCAGCGGCAAGGTGCTGGACCAGCGCGTGGACCGTGACGAGGACGACGACGCCGCCGAGCGCGCCGCCCTGAAGAAGGCCGATGTGAGCGCCGTCGAGGCGGCGCGGAAGGCCGCCGCGGGCGGTGGCACCGTGACCTCCGTCGGCATCGACGACGACCGCGCCGCGGCGTGGGAGGCCGAGGTCGTGAAGAACCACAAGGAGCGCGACCTGACCGTCGACGCGCAGAGCGGCAAGGTCACCCAGACCGTGTCCGACGACGACCGGAACGACGACGAGGCCGGCGACCGCGACGACGACTGACAGGCCGATCTCTCGACAACCACGCGTACGGCGGGCCCCGGACACCGGGGCCCGCTCCGTCGTGCGGCGGCTCAGGCCCCCTCGGTGACCCCGGCCACCAGTTCGTCGGCGGCCGTGTACGGGTCCAGCTCACCGGCCACGACCCGCTCCGCCAGCGCGCCCAGCCGCCGGTCGCCGTGCAGATCGCCGATGCGCGCGCGCAGCGCGGTCACCGCGATCGTCTCGACCTCGCCGGCCGCCCGCCGCATCCGGCGCTCGGCCAGCACACCGTGCTCCTCCATCCAGGCGCGGTGCTTCTCCAGCGCCTCGACGACCTCGTCGATGCCCTCGGCGCGCGCCGCCACCGTCTTGACGATCGGCGGCCGCCAGTCCCCCGGCCCCCGTGCCTCGCCCAGGCCCAGCATGTGGTTGAGCTCACGGGCGGTGGCGTCGGCGCCGTCCCGGTCGGCCTTGTTGACCACGTAGACGTCGCCGATCTCCAGGATCCCGGCCTTGGCCGCCTGGATCCCGTCGCCCATCCCCGGCGCCAGCAGCACCACGCTGGTGTCGGCCTGGGCGGCGATCTCGACCTCGGACTGGCCGACGCCCACCGTCTCCACCAGCACCACATCGCAGCCGGCCGCGTCCAGCACCCGGATGGCCTGCGGCGCGGCCCAGGCGAGTCCGCCCAGATGGCCGCGGGTGGCCATGGACCGGATATAGACCCCGGGGTCCGAGGCGTGCTCGGACATCCGGACCCGGTCGCCGAGCAGCGCCCCGCCGGAGAACGGCGAGGAGGGGTCCACCGCGAGGACCCCCACCCGCTTGCCGATCCGGCGGTAGGCGGTGACGAGCGCCGAGGTGGAGGTGGACTTCCCCACCCCGGGGGAGCCGGTCAGACCGACCACATAGGCACCCCCGGCCAGCGGCGCCAGCGCCGCCATGACCTCGCGCAACTGCGGGGAATCGCCCTCGATCAGCGAGATCAGCCGGGCGACGGCCCGCGGCCGCCCCTGCCGGGCCTGCTCCACCAGGGTGGGCACATCACTCATGGGTGCCGCGCTCCTCAACGCTCGTACCGCCGTACCGCCCCGCCGTGTCCGTGGACCGGCGCCGTTCAGAACCTCATCCCGGCGACCGCCGGGATCACGCCTTCTTTCCGGGGACCCGGATGATCAGCGCATCGCCCTGACCGCCACCGCCGCACAGCGCGGCCGCGCCCGTGCCACCGCCGCGCCGCCGCAGCTCCAGCGCCAGGTGCAGCACGATGCGTGCGCCGGACATCCCGATCGGATGTCCGAGGGCGATGGCGCCTCCGTTCACATTCACCTTTTCGGAGGAAACGCCCAGATCCTTCATTGACTGCACCGCGACCGCGGCGAACGCCTCGTTGATCTCGATCAGGTCGAGGTCGCCGACGGTCAGCCCCTCCTTGCCCAGCGCGTGCGCGATCGCGTTGGACGGCTGCGACTGGAGGGAGTTGTCGGGTCCGGCCACATTGCCGTGGGCGCCGATCTCGGCGATCCACTCCAGGCCCAGCTCCTCGGCCTTCGCCTTGCTCATCACCACGACGGCGGCGGCGCCGTCGGAGATCTGCGAGGAGGTCCCGGCGGTGATGGTGCCGTCCTTGGCGAACGCCGGACGCAGCTTGCCCAGGGACTCGGCGGTGGTCTCCCCGCGGATGCCCTCGTCCTTGGCGAAGACGACCGGCTCGCCCTTGCGCTGCGGGATCTCCACGGGGGTGATCTCGGCGTCGAACAGACCGTTCTTCTGGGCGGCGGCGGCCCGCTGGTGGGAGCGGGCGGCGATCTCGTCCTGCTCGGGGCGGGCGATGCCCAGCCGGGTGTTGTGCTTCTCGGTGGACTCGCCCATGGCGATGTTCTCGAAGGCGTCGGTGAGCCCGTCGTGCGCCATCGCGTCGAGCATCTCGATGGCGCCGTACTTGTAGCCCTCCCGCGACTTGGGGAGCAGATGCGGGGCGTTGGTCATGGACTCCTGGCCGCCCGCGACCACCACGTCGAACTCACCCGCGCGGATGAGCTGGTCGGCCAGGGCGATGGCGTCGAGGCCGGAGAGACAGACCTTGTTGATGGTGAGGGCGGGCACGTTCATCGGGATACCGGCCTTCACGGCCGCCTGCCGGGCCGGGATCTGGCCGGCGCCCGCCTGGAGCACCTGCCCCATGATCACGTACTGCACCTGGTCCCCGCCGACCCCGGCGCGGTCCATCGCCGCCTTGATGGCGATGCCCCCCAGGTCGGCACCGGAGAACGAGCGCAGGCTGCCGAGCAGCCGTCCCATGGGCGTGCGGGCACCCGCCACGATCACGGAGGTGGTCTTGGCGTTACCGGTCGATGGTGCGGTCATGTGGTGCGCCCCTTCACGAGAAGAAGGAAGTTAACGAGGGTTATCGTCAATGTACTGACCGGTCACCCGCGCGGTCACCGGCCCATCAGTGTGATCGCGCGCACGTTGCGTAACCACCGCGCAGAGCGGTGCACTGGTCCCATGCTGACGAGAATCGACCACATCGGGATCGCCTGCTTCGACCTCGACAAAACCGTCGAGTTCTACCGTGCCACGTACGGCTTCGAGGTGTTCCACTCCGAGGTCAACGAGGAACAGGGCGTGCGCGAGGCCATGCTCAAGATCAACGAGACCTCCGACGGCGGGGCCTCCTACCTGCAGCTCCTGGAGCCGACCAGGGAGGACTCGGCGGTCGGCAAGTGGCTGGCCAAGAACGGCGAGGGCGTCCACCACATCGCCTTCGGCACCGCCGACGTCGACGGCGACTCCGAGGAGATCCGCGGCAAGGGCGTACGGGTCCTCTACGAGGAGCCCCGCCGCGGCTCGATGGACTCCCGGATCACCTTCCTCCACCCCAAGGACTGCCACGGTGTGCTGACCGAACTGGTCACCGCCGCACCCTCCTCCGAAGCGGACCACTGAAGCGGACCACTGACCTACCCCTTCCCCGGCCGGTAGAGTGCAGGCTCGGCCGGGGTACGGGAATCGGAAGGATCGGGGTCCGGCCCGGGCTTTGCCGATGATCTGACACCATTTCTTCGGAAGGGCCAGCTCCGCACCGTCCGGCACACGTCGCCGGGCCGTGACCACGAGGAACCGCGAGGGACCACGAGGTACGGAGCCGGCCGCCAACGCGACCAGGGGACGGATGGGACCGCGCAGTGCGGGGCTACGACCGCTACGAGCCTGACGATCAGCTCTCGAAGTTCGAGGCCGAGATGGAGCGGCTGAAGACCGAGCGGGAGAAGGCCGTCCAGCACGCCGACGACCTCGGCTACCAGGTCGAGGTGCTGCGCGCCAAGCTGCACGAGGCGCGCCGCACTCTGGCGACCCGTCCTGCCTACGACAGCGGCAACCTGGGCTACCAGGCAGAACAGTTGCTGCGCAATGCGCAGATCCAGGCCGACCAGCTGCGCGCCGACGCCGAGCGCGAGCTGCGCGAGACCCGTGCCCAGACCCAGCGGCTGCTCCAGGAACAGGCCGAGCGGCAGGCCCGGCTCGAAGCCGAGCTGCACGCCGAGGCGGTGGGCCGCCGCCAGCGCCTGGACCAGGAACTCGCCGAGCGCCGCGCCACCGTCGAGTCGCACGTCAACGAGAACGTCGCCTGGGCCGAGCAGTTGCGCGCCCGCAGCGAGGACCAGGCCCGCCGGCTGCTGGACGAGTCCCGCGCCGAGGCCGAGCAGTCGCTGTCGGCCGCCCGCGCGGAGGCCCAGCGGCTGGCCGAGCAGGCCCGTCAGCGGCTCGGTTCGGAGACGGAGTCCGCCCGTACCGAGGCCGAGGCGATCCTGCGCCGGGCCCGCGCGGACGCCGAGCGGCTGCTCAACGCGGCCGGGGCACAGGCGCAGGAGGCCACCGACCACGCCGAGCAGCTGCGGGCCGGGGCCACCACCGAGTCGGACGAGGCCCGCCGTCAGGCCGCCGAGCAGACCCGCGCCGCCGAGCAGCGGATGCAGGAGGCGGAGACGGCGCTGCGCGAGGCGCGCGCCGAGGCCGAGAAGCTCCTGAACGAGGCCAAGGAAGCGGCCGGCAAGCGGCTTTCGGCCTCCGAGGCCGACAATGAGCAGCGCACCCGTACGGCCCGTGCCGAGGTCGCCCGGCTGGTCGGCGAGGCCACCAAGGAGGCCGAGGCGCTGCGGGCGGAGGCCGAGCAGCTCCGTGACGACGCCCGCGCCGAGGCCGAGCGGATGGTCTCGGAGGCCGGGGACGACGCCCGTGCCCGCGCCGCCGAGGACTCCGCGGCCCAGCTGGCCAAGGCGGCCCGCAGCGCCGAGGACGTGCTGACCCGCGCCTCGGAGAAGGCGCAGGCCACCACCAAGGCGGCGGCCGAGGAGGCGGAACGGATCCGGCGCGAGGCCGAGTCCGAGGCGGACCGGCTGCGCACCGAGGCCCAGGACACCGTCGAGGAGCTCAAGGGCGCGGCGAAGGACGACACCAAGGAGTACCGCGCCAAGACCGTCGAGCTCCAGGAGGAGGCCCGGCGGCTGCGCGACGAGGCCGAGCAGTTGCGGTCCGAGGCGGTGGCCGAGGGCGAGCGGATCCGCACCGAGGCCCGCCGGGAGGCGGTCCAGCAGATCGAGGAGGCGGCCAGCACTGCCGAGGAACTGCTGACCAAGGCCAAGCAGGACGCGGAGGAGACGCGTTCGGGCGCGACCAGCGAGAGCGAGCGGGTCCGCACCGAGGCGATCGAGCGGGCGAACGCACTGCGCCGCCAGGCCGACGAGCTGCTGAAGCGGGCCCGGGGCGAGGCCGAGGAGCTGGTGACCTCGGCCGAGGAGCGGGCCGAGGAGATCCGTACCGAGGCCGACCGCGCGGCCGAGGAGCTGCGCGAGGAGGCCGAGCGGTCGGCGGAGGACCGGCGGGCCACCGCCGAGGCCGAGCTGACCCGGCTGCACCAGGAGGCCGAGCAGCGGCTGGGCTCCGCCGACGACGCGCTGAGCGAGGCGCGCGCGGAGGCCGAGCGGCTGCGCCGGGAGACGGCCGAGGAGATCGAGCGGCAGCGCGGGGAGTCCGCGGAGCGGCTGAACGCGCTGCGCCAGCAGGCCGAGGAGGAGGCCGACCGGCTGCGCGAGGAGGCCGCGGCCGACGCGTCGAACGCGCGCGCCGAGGGCGAGTCGGTGGCGGTGCGGCTGCGCGGCGAGGCCGCCGCGGAGGCCGAGCGGCTGCGCACCGAGGCCCAGGAGATGGCCGACCGGGTGCGTACCGACGCCACGGCCGCCGCCGAGCGGATCGGCGCGGAGGCGGCCGAGGCGCTGGCCGCGGCCCAGGAGGAGGCCGCCCGCCGCCGCCGTGAGGCCGAGGAGCTGCTGACCGACGCCCGTGAGGAGGCCCAGCAGGAGCGCACCCGGGCGCATGAGCAGAGCGAGGAGCTGCTGACCGCGGCCCGCAACCGGGTCGCCGAGGCGCAGACCGAGGCGCAACGGCTGGTCGAGGAGGCCGAGCGGCGCTCGTCGGACATGGTCACCGCCGCCGAGCAGACCGCCCAGCAGGTGCGCGATTCGGTCGCCGGGCTGCACGAACAGGCCGATGCCGAGATCACCGGGCTGCGTACGGCCGCCGAGCACGCGGCGGAGCGCACCCGCACCGAGGCGCAGGAGGAGGCGGACCGGGTCCGCGCCGACGCCTACGCGGAGCGGGAGCGCGCCTCACAGGACGCCACCCGGCTGCGGCAGGAGGCGCAGGAGGAGGCCGAGGCCGCCAAGTCGCTGGCGGAGCGCACGGTTTCGGAGGCGATCGCCGAGTCGGAGCGGCTGACCTCCGAGGCCCGCGAGGACGCCGGGCGGCGCCGTACGGAGGCGGCCGAACAGGCCGACCGGCTGCTCGGCGAGGCCACCCATGAGTCCGAGCGGCTGCGCACCGAGGCCGATGAGACGCTCGACGAGGCGCGCCGTTCGGCCAACAAGACCCGCACGGAGGCCGCGGAGCAGGCCGACACCCTGGTGAGCGGCGCCACCGAAGAGGCGCAGCGACTGGTGGCCGAGGCCACGGCCCGCTCCCAGGCGATGCGCACCGAGGCGTCGGACGCGCGCGCCACGGCGGAGCAGGACGCGGCGCGCACCCGGGCCCAGGCCCGCGGGGACGCCAACAACATCCGCTCGGAGGCCGCGGCGCAGGCCGACCGGCTGGTGGGCGAGGCCGCGAGCGAGGCGGAGCGGCTGCTCGCGGAGGCCACCGCGGAGGCCGAACGGCTGCGCACCGAGGCGGCGGAGACCGTCGGCTCGGCCCAGCAGCACGCCGAGCGCACCCGGGCCGAGGCGGACCGGATGGGGACCGACGCGGCGGCGGAGGCCGAGCGGATCCGGGCCGAGGCACAGGCCGAGGCGGACCGGCTGGTCGACCGGGCCCGCGAGGACGCCAACAAGCGCCGCTCGGACGCGGCGGAGCAGGCGGACCGGCTGGTCACCGAGTCCGCCGCGGAGGCCGAGCGGCTCACCGCGGAGGCGCAGGAGGCCGCGCTGCGGGCGGCCACCGCGGCCGAGGAGCAGGCGGACACCATGGTGGGCGTGGCCCGCCAGGAGGCCGACCGGCTGGTCGCGTCGGCCACCGAGGAGGCCAACGGGCTGGTGGAGAAGGCCCGTACGGACGCGGATGTGATGCTGGGCGAGGCCCGGGGCGACGCGACCGCGATCCGGGAGCGCGCCGAGGAGCTGCGCACCCGGATCGAGTCGGAGGTGGAGGAGCTGCACGAGCGGGCCCGCCGGGAGTCCGCCGAGCAGATGAAGGCCACCGGCGAGCGGGTGGACAAGCTGGTCGCGGCGGCCACCGCGCAGCTGATGAAGGCCGAGGAGAAGGCCAAGTCGCTGGTGTCGGACGCCAACAGCGAGGCCAGCCGGGTGCGGATCGCGGCGGTGAAGAAGGCCGAGGGCCTGCTGAAGGAGGCCGAGCAGCGGAAGGCCGACGCGACGCGGGACGCGGAGCGGATGAGGGCCGACGCCACCGCCGAGGCGACGGAGATCGTGGACGAGGGCAAGCGGGAGCTGGAGTTGCTCAAGCGGCGCCGCGAGGACATCAACTCGGAGATCTCCCGTGTCCAGGACGTACTGGAGGCGTTGGAGTCCTTCGAGACACCCGGGTCGGGTGGCGCGGGCGCCAAGGAGAACGGCGGGGTCAAGACGGCGGCGGGAGCGGGTGCGAACAGACCGGGCGGAAAACGTTCCGACGGCTAGCGCCACACGCCGTATCGTGTCCGAATCATCCCGACGAGTGACAAGCGTTGGGCCTTAACGACACTCAAAAGGCTGGACATTCTCCAGATCAAACAGACGTTGACTCGATGACACGCCGCTCGGCCCCCTAGGATTCCCTCTATCACCTCACCGGTCTCTTTCGACAGGAACCCCATGAGCGACACTTCCTCCCCCTTCGGCTTCGAGCTCGTGCGGCGTGGATACGACCGCGGTCAGGTGGACGACCGCATTACCAAGCTCGTCGCCGACCGTGACAGTGCACTGGCCCGTATCACCTCCCTGGAAAAGCGCATCGAGGAGCTGCACCTCGAGACGCAGAACGCTCAGGCCCAGATCAACGACGCGGAGCCGTCCTACGCGGGGCTCGGCGCCCGGGTCGAGAAGATCCTCCGTCTCGCCGAGGAGGAGGCCAAGGATCTGCGCGAGGAGGCCCGCCGGGCCGCCGAACAGCACCGTGAGCTCGCCGAGTCGGCGGCCCAGCAGGTGCGCAACGACGCGGAGACGTTCGCCGCCGAGCGCAAGGCGAAGGCCGAGGACGAAGGCGCGCGTATCGTCGAGAAGGCGAAGGGCGAGGCCTCCACCCTGCGCCAGGAGGCGCAGAAGGACGCCCAGTCCAAGCGCGAGGAGGCGGACTCCCTCTTCGAGGAGACCCGCGCCAAGGCCGCGCAGGCCGCCGCCGACTTCGAGACGAACCTGGCCAAGCGCCGCGAGCAGTCCGAGCGCGACCTGGCCTCCCGTCAGGCCAAGGCGGAGAAGCGGCTCGCGGAGATCGAGCACCGCGCCGAGCAGCTGCGCCTGGAGGCCGAGAAGCTGCGCACCGATGCCGAGCGCCGGGCCCGCCAGACGGTGGAGACCGCGCAGCGCCAGGCCGAGGACATCGTGGCCGACGCCAACGCCAAGGCGGACCGGATCCGCAGCGAGTCCGAGCGCGAGCTGGCGGCCCTCACCAACCGCCGCGACAGCATCAACGCCCAGCTGACCAACGTCCGCGAGATGCTGGCCACGCTGACCGGTGCCGCGGTGGCCGCGGCCGGTACGCCGGAGGACGAGGCGGTCAGCCGTGGCGTCCCCGCCCAGCAGACCCGGTGACACCCGGTCATCCCTGAGCGCTCCCTGCCCCGTGCCGCACCGTGCGGCGCGGGGCAGGCGCGCGTCCGCGGCCGGTACTCCGGCGGGCGGCGGCCCGGTGGCGGGGGTGACGGGCCCCGCTTAGCGTGGCCGCATGATCGAGATCGAGGGGCTGACCAAGGCCTACGGTGACACGCTGGCCGTGGACGGCCTCTCCTTCACCGTACGGCCGGGTGTGGTCACCGGCTTCCTCGGTCCCAACGGGGCGGGCAAGTCCACCACCATGCGGATGGTGCTCGGTCTCGACCACCCGACCTCCGGCCGGGTCCGGATCGGCGGACAGCCGTACGAGCGGCTCACGGACCCGCTGCGGCATGTGGGCGCCCTCCTCGACGCCAAGGCGGTGCACGGCGGCCGCAGCGCCTTCCACCACCTGCTGTGTCTGGCCCAGAGCAACGGGGTGGCGGACTCCCGGGTCCATGAGGTGCTGGACCTGGTCGGCCTCGGTTCGGTCGCCCGCAAACGCTCCAAGGGTTTTTCCCTGGGAATGAGTCAGCGGCTGGGAATCGCCGCCGCGATGCTCGGTGATCCGTCCATTCTGATGTTCGACGAGCCGGTCAACGGACTCGATCCGGAGGGCATCCACTGGATCCGGAATCTGATGCGTGATCTGGCGGGCCAGGGGCGGACCGTGTTCGTCTCAAGTCATCTGATGAGCGAAATGGCACTCACTGCCGACCATTTGGTGGTCATCGGTCAGGGACGACTTCTCGCCGACACCTCGATGCCGGATTTCATCACCGAACATTCACGTTCCTATGTGCGGCTGCGCTCCCCCGAACAGCAGCGACTGCGCGATGTCCTGGCGGCGGGCGGATTCACCGCGGTCCCCGGCTCCGACGGCTCGGTCGAGGTGGACGGCGGCGATCCGGTGCGGCTGGGCCAGCTGATGGCGGACCACCGGCTGGTCCTGCATGAGCTGAGCCGGCAGCAGGCGTCCCTGGAGGAGGCGTTCATGCGGCTCACGGCCGGATCGGTGGAGTACCACGCACATCCCGCGGGGGCCGATGAGCCCGCCCCGGCCGCCGTCTGGGGCGCCGACCGGCGGTCCGGGAAGGAGTCCTGACGATGGCGGTGCCGACCCGGGTGCTGCGCTCCGAATGGACCAAGATCCGTTCGGTGCGCTCGACGGTGTGGACGCTGGGTGTGGCCGCGCTGGTCACGATCGCGCTCGGAGCGCTCATCAGCGCACTGGTCCGGCATGACTTCACCCGTCTGTCCCCCCATGACAAGCAGGTCTTCGACCCGACCTTCGTGAGTTTCGCGGGCACCGGACTCGGTCAGCTCGCGATGATCGTCTTCGGGGTGCTGGTGGTCTCCGGCGAGTACGCCACCGGAATGATCCGCACCTCGCTCGCGGCCGTTCCGCGCCGCGGGGTGCTGTTCACCGCCAAGCTCACCGTGGCGGCGCTGCTCGCCCTCGCGGTGGGCATGCTCACCAGCTTCGCCGCCTTCGCCACCGGCCAGACCCTGCTGGGCCAGTACCGGGCCGCGCTGGGCGACCCCGGGGTGCTGCGGGCGGTGCTCGGCGGTGGGCTCTACATGACGCTCATCACCGTGTTCTCGATGGCGGTCGCGGTGATGCTGCGCAGCCCGCTGCTGTCCCTGGGCGTGCTGATGCCGTTCTTCTTCCTGATCTCGAACATCCTGGCCAACGTGGAAGTGACCCGGAAGTTCGGCGCATATCTGCCGGACCAGGCGGGCCAGCACATCATGCGGGTGGTCCCGGACGGCGACGGCGCCCCGTACGGCCCGTGGGGCGGCTTCGGCATCATGTGCCTGTGGGTGACGGCCGCCCTGATGACGGGCTACGTCCTGCTCAAGCGCCGCGACGCCTAGGCCCTGTCCTGCCGGTCCTCGCGGGAGGTCCTCGCGCGGCCGTCCGTTGCGTAGGCTCGCGGGTGTGACCGACCGCAGTCTCGCCGCCCTGGGCTTCGCCGACGTGCCCGCCCGGCAGCCGCTGTGCTACCCCGGCCGTCCCGTCACGTCGCCCGCCCTGCTCACCGGTGGTGAGCTGTGGCCGCTGGAGCCCGCGGAGGGACGGCTGGGCAGCTGGCCGGTCCCCGGCCCGGACGGACACCGGATACCGCTGGACACCGCGCTGGCCCGGCTCGGGGCACCGGCGGCCGGTGCGCGCACCCCGGTCGTCGCGGTCGGCTCCAACGCCTCCCCCGCCCAGCTGCACCACAAGCTCTCCCGGCTGGACGACCGGTACGCCGTGCCGATGGTCCCGGTGGACATCACCGGGATCGCGGTCGGCGCCGCCGCGCACATCGGGCGCCACGGCTACGTCGCCTCCGCGCCGTACACCGCGCCGCGGCAGCGCACCGCGCTGGTGGTGAGCTGGCTGGACGCCGGTCAGCTCGCGGCGGTGGACGCCACCGAGTACCCCAACTACCGGCGGGTGCCGCTGCCCGGCGCGGACTTCCCGATGGTGCTGCCGTCCGGTGAACGGCTGGGCGGCGCGTACCTCTACACCGGGGTGCGCGGGGTGCTGCGGGACCCTGACGGCACCGCGCCGCTGCCCGGCGGCGGCGACCAGGGCGCGCTGCTGACCCGGCTGCTGGCCGCCTCGGACCGGCTGCGCGCCCTGCTCGGCCCCGATCCGCGCTCCTGGGTCCGGCGGGCGGGCGCCGACCCCGCGGTGCGGGAGGCGGGCACCCGGGCCTTCCGGGACGAGGGCTGGACGCTGCCGCTGGAGGGACTCGGGGGCGGTGCCGGGGAGGCCGGGGACGGTGCGGAGGTGCCGTCCGGGGCCCGTGATTACGATGCGCTCTCATTCCTCCGGTGAGGGGAACCGTCAACCCACCGCTATCCTCCTAACCCTCACGGGGGCTCGCGCCCCGGACCCATTTGCACGAGGGGCGGAGAATGATCGAGGCAGTCGGCCTGACGAAGCGCTACGGCGCCAAGACGGCCGTGTACAACCTGTCGTTCCAGGTGAGGCCCGGTGCCGTCACCGGCTTCCTGGGACCCAACGGATCCGGCAAGTCGACGACGATGCGCATGATCCTGGGGCTCGACGAGCCCACCGCCGGGCAGGTCACCGTGGGTGGCTACCCGTTCCGCCGCCTCCCCAACGCACCGCGTCAGGTGGGTGCCCTCCTCGACGCCAAGGCCGTGCACGGGGGCCGCAGTGCGCGCCAGCACCTGATGTGCCTGGCCCAGCTGTCCGGTATCCCGGCCCGCCGGGTGGACGAGGTCCTGGGCGTGGTCGGCCTCCAGAGCGTCGCCGGCAAGCGGTCCAAGGGCTTCTCGCTCGGTATGGGCCAGCGCCTGGGCATCGCCGCCGCCCTGCTCGGCGACCCGCAGGTGCTGCTCTTCGACGAGCCGGTGAACGGTCTGGACCCCGAGGGCATCCTGTGGGTCCGCAATCTGATGAAGCAGCTGGCCTCCGAGGGCCGCACCGTCTTCGTCTCCAGCCACCTCATGAGCGAGATGGCGCTCACCGCGGACCACCTGATCGTCATCGGGCGCGGCCAGCTGCTCGCCGATATGAGCGTCCGGGACTTCATCTCGTACAACTCCGCGGACTTCGCCCGTGTCCGTACCCCCGAGGGCGAGCCCGAGCAGCGCGAGAAACTCACCTCCGCTCTGAGCGAGGCGGGCGGCCAGGTGCTGCCCGAGCAGGACGGCGCCCTGCGGGTGACCGGACTGCCGCTGCCGCGGATCAGCGATCTGGCACACGGGGCCGATGTCCGCCTCTGGGAGCTGTCGCCGCACCAGGCGTCGCTGGAGGAGGCGTACATGCGGATGACCTCCGGCGCGGTGGACTACCGCTCCACCGTCGACCAGCGTGCCGGGCTGATGGAACCGGTCCCCGGTATGCCGCCGCAGGGCGGTGCGTACGGCTACGCCCCGGGGGCGCCCGGCCAGCCCGTGGGCCCCGGCGGCTTCCCGCCCGGCACCGTACTGCCGGGGTACGCCGAGCCGCCCGCCGCCCCGCAGGGCCACGCACCGGCGCCCTACGGTCAGCCGCAGGGCGCCGTACCGGCGGCCGCGCCCGCGGCGCCGCCCGCCGCCCCTCCGGCCGCTCCCCCTGCCTCGGCTCCCGACATGACCAAGCGCGACAGCGAGGACGCCCGATGACGACCCCGTACCAGCACCCGTCGGCGCCCGTCCCGCCGCACACGCCCCCGCACACCCCGCCGGTGCCGCACGGCGCCCCGCAGGCGCCGCAGCAGATGCCGCCGCCGTCGGCGCACCCGCACCCGCAGATGGCCGCCCCCGCGGCGCCGCAGCAGCCCGTCCCGCAGCAGATGCCGCAGCCGACGCCGCCGCCCGCCGGGGCCAACCCGTCCCAGCCGTACGCCGCCGTGGGCGGCTACACCTCGCCGATCCCGGTCCGCGGCACCCACCTCGGACACGCCCTCGCCTCCGAGTGGACCAAGATCAAGTCGGTGCGGTCGACGATCTGGACGCTGAGCGTGATGGTCGCGCTGGTGGTCGGGATCGGACTGCTGGTCTCCGCGGGCACCGGCGACGACGACTACACCACCGCTCCCCCGACCCTGCCCGGCTTCTTCGGCACCCTGCTGGGTCAGCTCTGCCTCGTCACCCTGGGCGTGCTGGTGGTCTCCTCCGAGTACGGCACCGGCATGATCCGCACCACGGTCACCGCCTGCCCGCAGCGCGGGCGCGTGCTGACCGCCAAGGCGCTGGTCTTCTTCACCCTCTCGTTCACCACCACGACCGCTGCGCTGGCACTGGTGGCGTTCGCCGGATCGGGGATGCACAGCGGCCCGGGTGTCATGGAGCCCACCGGTGAGCAGATGGTCGGCGCCACCATCGGGGCCGGGCTCTACATGTCGCTGCTCGGGCTGCTCTCCATGGCCGTCGGCTCCATGCTGCGGCACTCCGCGGGCGCCATCACCGCGATGCTCGGTGTAGTGCTGCTGCCGGCGATCCTCCCGGCGTTCCTGATGATGTCCGAGAGCCTCCAGGACCTCGGCGAGACCATGCAGAAGTACTCCTCGCCGAACGCGCTGGCGGCGCTGTTCCAGCTCTCCGACGAACTGGGCAGCGGCTGGTCGCAGCTGGGCGTACTGGCCGGGGTCACCGGCGCGGCGCTGATCGGCGCCTATGTGCTGCTGGAGAAGCGGGACGTCTGAGACACCCCGCGCGGCCGCCCGGCCCGCGGCCCTCAGTACTTCGGCGCGCTACGGGACCGCTGGAGCTTCGCGCTCCGGCGGTCCCGCGCGTTCCAGCAGGCCTTGTGCCAGTGGCGGCGGTCATCGGCCCCCGAGTGCTGCTGCCAGGCGACCACATGCGGCACCCCCGGCGGGATCCCCTGGTCACACCCCGGGCAGCGGTAGTACTTGGTGGCGGCGCCCCCGCTGATCTGCCGTACCACCCACTCCTCGCCCTGCCAGTCCTCGGTGCGCTCGAGTCCGAAGCGGTCGGCACCGTCGCGGCCGACGGGCTGCTCACCACCTCGCGGGCGGTTGCGGCGTGGAGACACGGTGACACCTCGGAAACTCGGGAGCTGGGCGACTCAAACCCGCTGAGGGCTACGGGCTGTGACCACAGTACGCGTTACGGTCACGCTTCCGGAAAGCCGTCGTCCACCCCCACTCTCCGATCATCATGAAAACTTCTTGCCAAGCCGTGCCCTTGGCACGTGTCAGGCGTTAATGCCTTCGAGGGGGGTGCGCCCGCGTCCGCGGACGTTCCGCGACAAGGAGGCAGATGGCGATGCATGTGGGGGCTTTCATCCTGGCCGCTCAATTCCCGGGCCAGGGACATCAGGAGGCGCTGCACCGGGCGGTGCGGTCGGCCGAGCTGGCCGAGGTGTCGGGGCTGGACGCGGTCTGGCTCGCCGAGCACCATTTCGTTCCGTACGGGGTCTGTCCGTCCGCGGTCACCCTCGCCGCCCATCTGCTGGGCCGCACCCGGACGCTCGGGGTGGGCACGGCGGTGAGCGTGCTGCCGACGGCGCATCCCGTCGCGCTGGGTGAGCAGGCGGCGTTGCTGCACCAGGTCTCCGGCGGCCGGTTCACCCTGGGGGTCGGCCGCGGCGGGCCCTGGGTGGACCTGGAGGTCTTCGGCGCCGGTCTGGAGGCGTTCGAGCACGGTTTCCCCGAATCGCTCGATCTGCTGCTGCGCTGGCTCCGCGAGCCCCGGGTCGGGGCGGACGGCGAGCGGTTCGCCTTCCGTGAGGTGCCGGTGGTGCCGCGCTGCGAGGATCCGCTCGGCGGCCGGGGCGCGGTCTCCCCTCCGGTCGTCGTGGCCTGCACCTCGCCCGGCAGTGTGCGGCTGGCCGCCGAGCGCGGGCTGCCCATGCTGCTCGGTATGCACTGCGGGGACGAGGAGAAGGCCGAGGCGGTCGCGCTCTGGCGGAGCTCCGCGCTCGCCGCGGGCCGTCCGCCCGATGAGGTCGAGGCGGCGGAGCATGTCTCGGCGGGGGTGGTGCAGATCGCGGACGCGCGGCCCGAGGCCGCGGAGATCCTGACCAAGGCGATGCCCGGCTGGTTACGGCAGGGGCTCGATGCCCATGTCACGGTCGACGGGCGGCAGCGCCGGATGCGCGATCCGGTGGCCTATGCGGAGTTGCTCTGCGAGCTGCATCCGGTCGGCCCGCCGCGGCTGTGCGCGGACCGGCTGGCGGCCACCGCGGAGCGCACCGGGATCCGCCGGTTCGCGCTGCTGGTCGAGGGGTCGGGCGATCTGGCGACCACGGAGGAGAATGTGCGCAGGCTCGGTGGTGAGGTGCTGCCGCTCCTGTGCTGATACACCTCCCCCAGAGGGAGCGGCAGCGGTCATCGCGTCAGCAGTCGCGCAGTTCGGGCGACTGGTTCAGCAACTGCCCCCGAACCGAGGTGAAGCGCGCGAGGCGCTCATCCGCCGACGCGTCCAACGGGAAGACGGCCACCCGGTGACAGTTCTGGAAGGCCAGCCGGACCCCGAAATGGCGCTGGAGCGCGCCGCGTATCGCGTCACTCGCCAGTGCGCGCAGCAGTTGACCGCGTGCCTGCTCGTCCGGCGGCGGCGTCTGGTTGTCGGCGAACTCTCCACCGTCCACCTTGAGCTGGGCCACCAGCGAGCTGATCATCTCCCATGCGTACGGTAGGGAGTTCCGGACGCAGTCGACGAATTCCGCTTCGTCGACCTCGCCTCGCTCGGCCTGTTCGAGAAGGGCCGGTGAGACGTCGAGCGACATGGGTTCTCCTCTCGCGACCCCGGGGTGCGGGGTCTCAGGGATGGGATGGGCGGACGGCGACGGAGCGTACCCGTCCGGCGACCGCCCGCTTCAACGGTAATTCGGCCACTGCCCCCGCACCAGGAGAACGGGCACACAACCAGCCATCACCGAACGGGTCCATCGCCGGACGAATCGCGTGGAGCCACCGGCGTCGAGTAGCGTTGCCGACCATGCGTCTCGTCATCGCCCGGTGCTCCGTGGACTACGCCGGCCGTCTCACCGCCCACCTCCCCTCGGCACCCCGTCTGATCCTCGTCAAGGCCGACGGCAGTGTGTCCATCCACGCGGACGACAGGGCCTACAAACCCCTCAACTGGATGTCTCCCCCATGCACCCTCAAAGAGGGCGATGACGATGTGTGGACGGTCGTGAACAAAGCGGGGGAAAAGCTCATCATCACCATGGAGGAAGTCCTCCATGACTCGTCGCATGAACTCGGCGTCGACCCGGGCCTGATCAAGGACGGGGTGGAGGCCCATCTCCAGGAGCTGCTGGCCGATCGGATCGAGACACTCGGCGATGGCTGGACGCTTATTCGGCGTGAATACCCCACCGCCATTGGCCCCGTGGACATTCTCTGCCGGGACGCGGACGGCGCCACCGTGGCGGTGGAGATCAAGCGGCGGGGGGAGATCGACGGAGTCGAGCAGCTCACCCGCTATCTGGAGCTGCTCAACCGGGATCCCCACCTCGCCCCGGTGAAGGGTGTGTTCGCCGCCCAGGAGATCAAGCCGCAGGCGCGGGTGCTGGCCACCGACCGCGGAATCGGCTGCGCGGTCCTCGACTACGACGCGCTGCGCGGTATCGAGGACGACAAGCTCCGCCTCTTCTGACCGGCCCGGCCACCACACCCCTCACTTCCCGCCACCCGACCGCATCCGCGCCCGGCGCGATGCGGTCGTCGGCTTGTCCTGCCGGCCGCCCCGCCGCGCGGCCGGCGGGACACGGCCTAGGCCGAGGCCGACGAGGACGGGGCGGTGGAGGTGGTCGGCGCGCTTGCCGTGGTGGAGGTCTGACCCGAGGGCGTCGGCGCCGTGGTGGACGGCGAGGTCGTCGGGCTCGGCTCGTCCGTGGGGTCGTCCGGTGTCGTCGGGGTGCTGCTCGGCGTCCGGGTCGGCCGGTGGGTGGGGCGCTGGGTCGTGGGGTCCGGCGAGGGCGACGAGGGCTTGCCGGTCTCCGAAGGCGTACCGCTGGTCGACGGGTCGTCGTCCGGGGAGGTCGGAGTGCCGGGCGTCGCGTCGGCCGGAGTGCTGGGCGAGGTGGACGACTGCGGCACCCCGGTGGACCCCGGCCGGGGGTCCTGGTCGGTGTCGCTGGTCGGCTCGTCGGCGGTGAGATCGGCGTCGTCGTCCTGCTGGGACGCCGTCCGGTCGGGCTTGACGCGGTCGCCGGGCTGGTCCTTGTCGTCGGAGGTCATCCCCAGGGTCACCACGGTGCCGAGGACCGCCACCAGGAGCGCGCCCGAGGCCACCGCTATCACGTTGCGGCGGGCACCGGCCGCCGTGAGGCGGCGCAGCCCGCGCGGACGGCCGCCGGGGGCCGCGGCACCCGCCTTCGCCGTCGGGTCCGGTGCACCCGTCGAGCCCGGTGCGCCGGTCGTGTTCCGTGCCGTCACCGCGGGGAGGGCGCCCGTCCCGGCCGCCGCGGCCGTACCGACGGAGGTGAGCGGACTGGTCGCCGCCACCTTCGGGGTGACGACGGTGATCTCGGTATCGGGGTTCCGCGCCCCCGGAACGCCCGGCACCCCCGACGCACCGGACCCGTCCCGGGCCCCCGGAGCGCCCGGCGCGGAGGCCGACTCCTCGTGCCGGGCCGCCGGGACCTCCTCACCCGCGGCCGACCGGCCGCCCCCCGCGGTGCCGAACGCGCCCGCCATCGACGATCCGGCCGTACGGTCGCTGACCAGGGCCAGTGCCCGCCGCCCCGCGACCGTGCCGCGCTTGTCGGCGAGGACGCCGCGCAGTCCGATGGACGCCTCCAGCTCCGCGCGGGCCCGGTCGAGATTGCCGGTGCACAGCGCGAGGACGCCCAGCTCGTGGTGGAAGTACGCCTCGTCGGAGACCTGTCCGGCCAGCCGGGCGGCCTCCTGGCCGTGGCGCACCGCGCGCTCCCAGGCACCCCAGTGCAGCGCGGCGGCGAAGGCGGGGGCGGCGGCACGGGCCAGGGCCACGGCGGCGTCGGCGTGGCCCGCCTCGCGGCCGGCGACCAGGGTGGTCATGGCGCCGAGGATGGCGTCCGCCTCGGCGGCCACCCGGTCGGGGGCGACCGAGGGGTGTCCGGCCCACCAGGCGTAGTGCTGGGCGACGGTGTGCGCCCGCCCGGCGGACTCCGCGGCGTCCCCGGCGAAGCCCTCGTCGGCGAGCTGGTCGGCCACACCGGCGGCCAGCCGGTAGTGCGATCCGGCGCTGGTGATCAGTCCGCAGCCCAGCAGCTCGGTGAGGGCGGCGTCCGCGTGGGTGTCCTCGGTGAGCGCGGGCAGATGGGCCTGGTGCGGCAGTTCGCCGCCGAGCGCGACCCCGAACCGCAGGGCGTCCCGGGCCGCCTCACCGAGCTCCCCGGCGAGCAGCGCGGCGGGGGCGGCGGCCTCGGCGCGGCTGGGCAGCGGTCCGCCGCCGCGCTCCTCGCGCCGCCGCAGCAGCGCGCCCGCCTGGACGAAGCGCAGCGGCAGCCCCTCGGCCGCGAACCACAGGTCCGCGGCCCAGCCCGCCTCCTCCTCCGTCAGCGGCCGGCGTACGGCGCGCTCCAGCAGCTCCAGACCGGCGGTGCGGCTGAGGCCGGAGAGGAAGACCTCTTCGAGGTGCGAGTCGGCGGAGGGCGCCGCGATCCCGGGGGTGGCGGAGATCAGGAAGGCGCATTCGGGGGTCGCGTCGAGGAACTCGTCGAGCGCGGCGCCACCGAAGTCGATGTCGTCGAGGACGACCACGGCGCCGATCTCCTGGACCGCCGCCAGCAGTCCGGCGCGGTCGGGGCGGTGGAGCGGTGCGCGGTAGACGGCGGCGTAGAGGTCATGGAGGAGATCGGTGGGGGTGCGGCGGTAGCCGGACAGCCGGACCACGCCGTCCGGGGCGAGCCGCTCACAGTCGGCGGCCACGGCCTCCAGCAGGACGCTGCGCCCGGCGCCGGAGGGACCGGTGACGCGCACCGAGCGGCCGCGGGCCAGCAGCCGGGACAGCCGCTCCCGCTCCTCCTCGCGCTCCAGCACGGGCAGCTCGTGCACGACGGTGCCGGAGGGGCGCGGCGGGGCGGCGGCCCTGCGCAGCTCGGCGCGCTCCTCGGCACTGCGCCGCCCGGGCCGGTCGGGCCGCTCACCGGGCGGACAGGGTTCTATCTCGCTGCCGTCGACGGGGTTGACGGTCAGCAGGTGGTCGCCGGAGACGATCCGGGCGGTACGGGCGGGCGCCGGGGCGTCGCTGTCCAGATGCGGCAGGAGCGGATCGCCCGGCGGTGGGGCGGGCAGGACCGACGGACCCTGGCCGTCCGCCGGGCGCGAGGACTCGGCCGGACGGGAAGCGGCCTCGTCGCGGCCGTCTTCCTCCGGTCCGCGGTTCATCGGCTCCATGGTGATGGCCCCCAGTGCGTGGCGTGCTGTGTGGCTCCCCGGCCCGCCGTCGCCTCTGGTCGGTGCCGCCGTGGGGAAAGGGCCCGGCGGTACCGAACCCTAGACCTTCTCACAGTATCCACTCCCCGGGAGGGAGGGCACGCCACCCCGGTGCCGCCCGGCCTCTCGGAGCCCGCGCCATGGCGGGATCCGAGAGGCCGGGCGTCCGCGGGTTTCAGACGCGCGGCAGGGATTCGGCCTCGAGGCCGCCCTCGATGGCCAGGATGCGGTGCAGCCGGGTGGCCACCAGCAGCCGCTGCATCTGGGGCGGGACTCCGCGCAGGACCAGCCTGCGCCCCGCCCGGCCCGCCCGCCGGTGCGCCCCCATGATGACGCCGAGTCCGGTGGCGTCCCAGGAATCCAGCTCGGTGAGGTCCAGCACCAGATCCCCACCGCCGGAGTCGACAGCGGTGTGCAGGGCCGTCCGGGCGTCCGCCGCGCTTCGGACATCCAGTCGGCCCCCGACGACCAGCTCGGTGTGGTCGCCCCTGATGTGCATATGCACTCCCCACTTCGGTGCGTCGTGTGTCGTCAATGAGCCATTCTGTCTACAGAACTGACTGCCCCTCACGCGACGAAGTTGCCGCTTGTAAGCGAACCGATACCGAATTCACCCGCGAGGGTGAGTCCTGGGCCTGGCGCGGTAACCGGGCCCGTCAGTAGCGGTAGAAGCCCTCGCCGCTCTTGCGGCCGATGTCCCCCGCGTCGACCATGCGGCGCATGCTCTCCGGCGGCGCGAACTTCTCGTCCTGGGACTCGGTGTAGATGTTCTCGGTGGCGTGCATCAGGATGTCCACGCCGGTGAGGTCGGCCGTGGCGAGGGGTCCCATCGCGTGGCCGAAGCCCAGCTTGCAGGCGATGTCGATGTCCTCGGCCGAGGCCACCCCGGATTCGTGGAGCTTGGCCGCCTCGACGACGAGGGCGGCGATCAGACGTGTGGTGACGAAGCCCGCGACATCACGGTTGACGACGATACAGGTCTTGCCGATGCCCTCCGCGAACTCCCGTGCGCGGGCGAGGGTTTCGTCACTGGTCTTGTAGCCGCGCACCAGCTCGCACAGCTGCATCATCGGCACCGGGGAGAAGAAGTGGGTGCCGACCACCCGCTCCGGGCTCCCGGTGGCCGCCGCGATCTTGGTGATCGGGATCGCGGAGGTGTTGGAGGCGAGGATGGTGTCGTCCTTGACCAGCCCGTCGAGGGTCCGGAAGATCTCCCGCTTGACCTCGACCTTCTCGAAGACGGCCTCGACCACGACATCCGCGTCGGCGGCGGCGTCGAGGTCGGTGGTGGTGGTGATCCGGGCGAGGGCCTGCTCGGCGGCCTCGGCCTCCAGCTTGCCCTTGGAGACGAACTTCTCGTACGAGGCCCGGATGCCGTCCGTACCCCGCCGCAGTGCCTCGTCGGTCACATCGCGCAGCACGACGTCCCAGCCCGCCTGTGCCGAGACCTGCGCGATGCCGGACCCCATGAGTCCGGCTCCGATGACCACGAGCTTCCTGGCCACGACACACACCCTTCGATCGACGTTGATGTGCCGGACCTTAACGCCCGTTCACCCTCCGTGGCAGCCCTTAGTAAGGCGCGTCACGGTGTGTTCTTCGCCGCATAGTTGAGCGTGCGCTCCCCGAGGAGGGAGGTGACCAACTCCAGACGGCTCAGTACCTCGCGCGCCACGTCCGCCGGTTCGCCCCCGGCCGCGATCAGCCGCTGGACGCTGTTGAACAGCACGCTGTTCACCCAGGCGAGCTGGCTGGCGACCAGCATCGGTTCGGGGTCGCCGGGGTCCGCACCGGTCTCCTCGCGCAGGGTGTCGCCGATGGCGTGGCAGGTCCGCTCGTTCATCGACATGATCCGCAGACTCAGGGCAGGTGAGTCCTGGATGACGGCCATGAAGCGCGCGAATCCCGGGCTGAGCGGGGCGTAGCTGCCGTCCTCGAGGGAGGCGCGCAGTTCCCGCAGGACGGCGACGGCGGCGGACTCGCCCACCGCGCGCTCCCTGATCCAGCCCGACAGCCGTCCCACCGTCTCCTCCTCCCGGTCGAAGAAGAGGTCCTCCTTGGCCGGGAAGTAGTTGTAGACCGTGTTCACGGACACCTCGGCGGCCTCCGCGATCTCCGCGATGGTGACCGCCTCGAACCCGCGCTCCAGGAACATCCCGGTCGCCACGTCCGAGATGTACTGCCGGGTCTGCCGCTTCTTCCGCTCCCTGAGCCCTTCCGCCATGGACCCATCCTAGCTTCGCTGGTGTCGCTTTATTTTTGGAGTCATTGCAATTTTGGAGTGGCCCTGGTTTTCTGTGCGACATGGCAGTCCTCATCACCAGCGGGCTCGCCCGCACCTTCCGGACCAAGCGCGGCCCCGTCGAGGCCGTACGGGGCATCGATCTGTCCGTCGAAGCGGGGGAGATCCTCGGCTTCCTGGGACCGAACGGCGCGGGCAAGACCACCACGCTGCGCATGCTCACCACCCTGCTCCCGCCCACCGGCGGCACCGCGACCGTCGCCGGCCACGACCTGACCCACGACCCCGCCGGGGTGCGCCGCCGCATCGGCTACGTCGCCCAGACCGGCGGCGTCGACCCGACCGTCTCCGTACGGGAGGAACTGGTCACCCAGGGCAGGCTGTACCGGCTCACCCGGCAGCGGGCCACCGACCGCGCCACCGAACTGGCCGGGGAGCTGGCCCTCACCGAGCTGCTGGACCGCCCCTGCGGCGCGCTCTCCGGCGGTCAGCGGCGACGACTGGACATCGCCCTGGGCCTGGTCCACCGGCCCGGGATCCTCTTCCTCGACGAACCCACCACCGGCCTCGACCCCGGCAGCCGCGCCGAGCTGTGGGACCTGGTCCGCCGGCTGCGCGACGAGCACGGCACCACGGTGTTCCTGACCACCCACTACCTCGACGAGGCCGACGCGCTCGCCGACCGATTGGTCATCGTCGACCAGGGGCGGATCGCCGCCGAGGGCACCTCGGCGGCGCTGAAGGCCCGGTACGGGGGCTCACCGGGGGCGACCCTCCAGGACACCTTCATCGCCATCACCGGACACGGCTCCCCACGGCGTGACACCGCCCCGCTCACCGTCTGAACACCGCATCACCCCCGCGCACCCCGCGCAGCCGTCCACAGCGGTCAACCCGCCCTCCCGGAAGGGGAATCCGTGCCCCACGTCCTGTCCGACACCGTCCTGGTCTTCGGCCGGTACGCCCGTCAGACCCTGCGCTCCACCCCCGCCCTGGTCTTCGGACTGGTCCAGCCGCTGCTCTTCCTGGTCTTCTTCGGACCGCTGCTGGAGGATCTGCCGCTGAGCGGCGACGGTGACTCCTGGCAGCTCATCGTCCCCGGCATCCTCATCCAACTCGGCCTGTTCAGCGCCTCGTTCACGGGTATCGGCCTGGTGCTGGAGAAGCGCCTCGCGATCGTCGAGCGGATGCGGGTCACCCCGGTCAGCCGGCTGGCGCTGCTCATGGGCCGGGTGCTCAAGGATGTCGTCCAGCTGCTGGTGCAGTCCCTGGTGCTGGTGGCCGTCGCCGTGGTGATGGGGCTGCGGGCCCCGGTGCTGGGGGTGGCGATCGGCTTCGTCTTCGTCGCCGTGCTCACCATCTCGCTCGCCTCGCTGTCGTACGCGCTGGCCATGCGGGTGGCCACCCCGCAGGAGTTCGCCCCCCGTGATCAACGCCGTCACCATGCCCGCGATGCTGCTGTCCGGTGTGCTGCTGCCGATGTCGCTCGCGCCGGGCTGGCTCGACGCGGTCTCCCACGCCGTGCCGTTCCGCTACCTCGTGGACGGCGTACGGGCCGCCTTCGCCGGGGAGTACGGGGACGGCAGGATCGCGGTGGCCGCGCTGGTCGCCACCGGTCTCGCGGTGGTGGCGGTGACCCTCGGCGCCCGGCTCTTCCGGCAGGCGGGGGCCTAGCCACGGCGCGTAGTCTCGGGCCCATGGTCAATCTCACCCGCATCTACACGCGCACCGGGGACTCGGGTACCACCGCCCTCGGCGATATGAGCCGCACCGCCAAGACCGATCTGCGGATCTCCGCCTACGCCGACGCCAACGAGGCGAACGCCGCGATCGGGGTGGCCATCGCGCTGGGCGGGCTGCCCGACGAGCTCACCACCGTCCTGGTCCGCGTCCAGAACGACTTGTTCGACGTGGGCGCGGACCTGTGCACCCCGGTGGTGGAGAACCCGGAGCATCCGCCGCTGCGCGTCGAGCAGAGCTACATCGACAAGCTGGAGGCGGACTGCGACCGCTTCCTGGAGCAGCTGGAGAAGCTGCGCAGCTTCATCCTCCCCGGCGGCACCCCCGGTGCCGCGCTGCTGCACCAGGCGTGCACGGTGGTCCGCCGCGCCGAACGGTCCACCTGGGCGGCGCTGGAGACCCACGCGGACTCCATGAACCCGCTCACCGCCACCTATCTCAACCGGCTGTCGGACCTGCTGTTCATCCTGGCCCGCTCGGCCAACAAGGAGGTCGGCGACGTGCTGTGGGTGCCCGGCGAGAACCGCTGACACCACGCGGCCCGGACGATGCGAACGGGGCCGGAACCGGGCGCTCCCCGGTTCCGGCCCCTACCACGACGGCCCTCACTCCGGGAGCGAGGAGCGGACCCGCTCCGGCGTCCGCTCCCGCTCCGGCTCCCGCTTCGGCCACAGCGTGTAGCTCATCGCGATGACCGCGTTGATGCCGATGACGAACAGCATCCTGGTCTGCCACTCGCGCAGCGAGCCGATCTCCCCGTCGTCCCCGACGTACCAGATCGCACCCTGCAACAGCGCGATCGCGATCACCGACGCCAGCATCCAGCGCAGCGCGGTCTTCCACTCGTGCACCGCCCGCGCCGTCCCGTACTTGGGCGGCTTCACCGGCGGCGGACCGCCGAAGAAGCGGTGGGCCACCCGGGCGTCCACCCACGAGATCGTCTGATGGCCCAGCGCCACGGAGAAGCCGATGTAGACGGCGGCGAGCCCGTGTTTGAAGTCCGGTTCCGCACCGTTCTTGAGGTCGATCGCGGTCGCGACGAACAGCACCAGTTCCAGCAGCGGCTCGCACAACAGCACCGCGACGCTCGCCTTCGGCATCTTCGCCAGGTACCGCAGGCCCAGCCCGATGGCCAGCAGTACCCAGAACCCGACCTCACAGGCGATGATCAGCGCGACAATCACGGATGGCTCCTCTCGCTCTCCCCTTCCACGCTCCCGTGCGATCCGGGCCGCCGCGTCGTCGCGGGCGATGAGAACCGACTGCATCCTTCGATGTACCCCGGCTTGTCCCGGCCCCGCCCCCGAGCGGAGGATCACCCGCCGTCGCCCGTGATGGGATGGGCGTCATGCCGTCCCGCCCCCGTCCGCTCCAGCGTCCGCACCGCGACGATGTGCTGATCAGCCTCGCCGGACTGGTCGGTGGAGTCGTCCTGTGGTCGCTCGGGCTGGTAGGCGGGGATTCGTTCCCCCGGGAACCGGAGGCCCTCACCCTGGTCCCGCTGGTGGTGATGACCGGGGCCGAACTGCTGCGCAGGACCGCCCCCGCGGTCGCGCTGTGCGTGGCGGTGCCCGCCCTCGCCGGCGACCAGCTGGCGGGCTCGCTGATCGCCACCATCGTGATGTTCACCGATGTGCTCTACGCGGCGGTGGTGTACGGGACCCCTGCGATGGCCCGCAGGATCCCGCTGGCCACGGTCTATCTGACGGTCGTGGCCACGGTCGTGCCGATCGCGGTCTACCGCACCCCGGCCTCCCTGCTCATCGGCGTGGTGGTCGGCCTGGTGGCGCTGACGCCCGCCTGGACCGGCTGGGCCATCCGCGAGCACCGGGAGGCCGCCGCCGCCGAACGGCTGCGCGCCGAACAGACCGCGCTCCTGGCCGAACTGGACCGCCGCGAGGCGGTCACCGCGGAACGTGCCCGGATGGCCCGGGAACTCCACGACATGGTGGCGAACCACCTGTCCGCCATCGCCATCCACTCCACCGCCGCGCTCTCCCTCAAGGACGCCGCCGCCACCGAACAGGCCCTCGGTGTCATCCGGGAGAACAGCGTGCACGGCCTCGCCGAGATGCGCCGGCTGATCGGTCTGCTGCGCGACGCCGGGGACGGGGGCGCACCCGCGCCCGCGCCCACCCTGGACGCCCTGGACACCCTGCTGGACCAGGCGCGCGCCACCGCCGCGGCGGGCTCCGGCGGCCAGGAGTTCGTCCTGCGCGATGACCGCCCCGGGGGCGCCGCCCCGCTGCCCGCTCCGGTCGGGCTGGCCGCCTACCGCATCGTCCAGGAGTCCCTGACCAACGCGCTGAAGCACGCGGGACCCGGACGGGTGGAGGTCACCCTCGCCCGTCTCCCGGACGGCCCGGTGGAGGTCGGTGTCACCAGCCCGTACGACGAGGACCGCGCGGCGCCCCGGGCGCCCGGCTCCGGCAGCGGGCTGATCGGGATGCGGGAGCGGGTCTCGCTGCTCGGCGGCACCCTGGAGACCGGACCGGCGGACGGCCCCTCGGGCCGGGTCTGGCGGGTCCGGGCCACCCTGCCGCTCACCTCCGAGAACGCCCCCGAGACCGCCCACTCCCCCACCGACCAGGAGCCGCAGTGACCCAGCCGACCACCCCGCCGCGGACGGTCCGCGTGCTCGTCGCCGAGGACCAGGCCGCGGTGCGCTCCGGGCTCGTCCTCATCCTGGGGTCGGCGCCCGGGATCGAGGTGGTCGGCGAGGCCACCGACGGCCTCCAGGCGGTGGACATGGCCCGGTCGCTCCGCCCCGACCTGGTGCTGATGGATGTGCAGATGCCGCGTCGTGACGGGGTGTCGGCCACCCGGGAGGTGGTCGCGGAGGGGCTCGCCGATGTGCTGGTGCTGACCACCTTCGACCTCGACGAGTACGTCTTCGGGGCGCTGCGCGCGGGCGCCGCGGGCTTTCTCCTCAAGGACAGTGACGCGGCGACGCTGATCGAGGCGGTCCGTACGGTCGCCCGCGGTGAGGGACTGATCGCCCCGGCGGTGACCCGCCGGCTGATCGCCGAGTTCGGCAGAGCGGGCTCGGTGCCCTCCCCGGGCGGCGCCGACGCGGCGGCGCTCGGCGCGCTCACCCCGCGCGAGCGGGAGGTGCTGGGCGCTCTGGGTCAGGGGCTGTCGAACGCGCAGATCGCGGCACGGCTGACCATGGCGGAGGCCACCGTGAAGACGCATGTCAGCAGGGTGCTGGCCAAACTGGACCTGCGCAGCCGGGTACAGGCCGCGGTACTGGCCCAGGAGCTGGGAGTGGAAGGCCCTAGGCCACGTTGACCCGGCGGCCGGGCGGGGCCGCCTCCAGCCAGGCGAGGAAGCCGGTCAGGGCGTCCTCGCTCATCGCCAGCTCCAGGCGGGTGCCGTGGTGCAGACAGGCGAGCACCACCGCGTCGGAGAGCAGCGCGAGCTCCTCCTCGCCCTTGGGCGTACGGCGCTCCAGCACCTCGATGGCGTCGCGCTCCAGCAGCTGGCGGGGGCGGAAGGCGTAGGAGAAGACCCGGAACCACTCGACGCGGTCGCCGTTGTAGCGGGCGACCCCGTACACCCATCCCTTGCCGTTGGAATCGGACCGGCCCTCGCCGTCCGGGCTCCAGCGCAGTGAGCAGTCGAAGGTTCCGCCGGAGCGCTGGATCAGCCGCCGCCGCAGACCGAAGACGAAGAGTCCCACCACCACCAGCGCGACGACCACGCCGCTCACGAGCAGAGCGAGGACCATCTTCACCGACCTCCTCGCGTCATCCGGAAAACCGCACCTGCATTACCTCAGCCGCGGACCGCTGAAGCAAAATTCCAGCGAGGTCCGCGGCTGAGGTTCTCGACCGTACGTGACAGGCTCAGTGCACTCCCGCCACCGCGCGCAGTCGGACATCGGCGCGCCGCTCGGCGGCGGCGTCCGCCTCCGCCTTGGCACGCTCCAACGCCCGCTCCGCGCGCTTGACATCGATCTCGTCGGACAGCTCCGCGACCTCGGCCAGCAGCGAGAGCTTGTCGTCCGCGAAGGAAATGAACCCGCCGTGCACCGCGGCGAGGACGGTTCCGCCATCGCTCGTACGGATGGTCACCGGACCGGACTCCAGCACACCGAGCAGCGGCTGGTGGCCGGGCATCACGCCGATGTCACCCGATGTGGTGCGCGCGATGACCAAGGAGGCCGTGCCGGACCAGACACTACGGTCCGCCGCGACCAGCTCGACGTGCAGCTCAGCAGCCAACGTGGCTCCTCGGGTCTACCTGCCGGGTACGACAGGGCTTTCGTCACAGAATAACGGGCGTTCGGAGAGGGGTGGGACCGGGCCCACCCCTCTCCGTGAGCACGGGGCTCAGGAGACGCCCAGCTCCTTGGCCTTCGCCTTGAGGTCGTCCAGGCCACCGCACATGAAGAACGCCTGCTCCGGGAAGTGGTCGAACTCACCGTCGGCGATCGCGTTGAACGCGGCGATGGACTCGTCCAGCGGAACGTCCGATCCGTCGAGACCGGTGAACTGCTTCGCCGCGTGGGTGTTCTGCGACAGGAAGCGCTCGATACGGCGGGCGCGGAAGACGGTGAGCTTGTCTTCTTCGCCGAGCTCGTCGATACCCAGGATGTTGATGATGTCCTGGAGGTCCTTGTACTTCTGCAGGATCGACTTCACGCGCGAGGCGCAGTCGTAGTGGTCCTGCGAGATGTAGCGCGGGTCCAGGATCCGGGAGTTCGAGTCCAGCGGGTCCACCGCCGGGTAGATGCCCTTCTCCGAGATCGGCCGGGAGAGCACCGTCGTCGCGTCGAGGTGCGCGAAGGTGGTCGCCGGAGCCGGGTCGGTGAGGTCGTCCGCGGGGACGTAGATCGCCTGCATGGAGGTGATCGAGTGACCACGGGTCGAGGTGATGCGCTCCTGGAGGATGCCCATCTCGTCGGCCAGGTTCGGCTGGTAGCCCACCGCGGAGGGCATACGGCCGAGCAGGGTCGAGACCTCGGAACCGGCCTGGGTGAAGCGGAAGATGTTGTCGATGAAGAACAGCACGTCCTGCTTCTGCACATCGCGGAAGTACTCCGCCATGGTCAGACCGGCCAGCGCGACCCGCAGACGGGTGCCCGGGGGCTCGTCCATCTGGCCGAAGACCAGTGCGGTCTGCGGGAGAACGCCGGACTCGGCCATCTCCTCGATCAGGTCGTTGCCCTCACGGGTGCGCTCGCCGACACCGGCGAACACGGAAACGCCCTCGTGCAGCTTGGCCACACGCATGATCATTTCCTGGATGAGGACGGTCTTGCCGACGCCCGCGCCGCCGAACAGACCGATCTTGCCGCCCTTGACGTACGGGGTCAGCAGGTCGACGACCTTCAGACCGGTCTCGAACATCTCGGTCTTGGACTCGAGCTGGTCGAAGGCCGGGGCCTTGCGGTGGATGGACCAGCGCTCGGTGACCTCGGACTCGGCCTCGGGCTCGTTGAGGATCTTGCCGAGGGTGTTGAACACCCGGCCCTTGGTGACATCGCCGACCGGCACCGTGATGCCGTCGCCGGTGTCGGTCACCGCCGCCTGGCGGACCAGACCGTCGGTGGGCTCCATGGAGATGGCGCGGACCAGGCCCTCGCCGAGGTGCTGGGCGACCTCGAGGGTCAGCGTCTTGGTCGCGCCCTCGGTCGTCGGGTCGGCGACCTGGACGGTCAGCGCGTTGTAGATTTCCGGCATCGCGTCGACGGGGAACTCCACGTCGACGACCGGGCCGATGACCCGCGCGACGCGGCCCGTCGCCGTGGCCGTCTCAACAGTGGTGGTCATAGTTGTCAGTCACTCCCCGCAGAGGCGTCGGCCAGAGCGCTCGCGCCACCGACGATCTCGCTGATTTCCTGGGTGATGTCGGCCTGGCGGGCCGCGTTGGCAAGCCGCGTGAGCGACTTGATCAGTTCTTCGGCATTGTCGGTCGCCGACTTCATCGCCCGCCGGGTGGCCGCGTGCTTGGAGGCGGCGGCCTGGAGGAGGGCGTTGTAGATGCGCGACTCGACGTACCGCGGCAGCAGGGCGTCGAGGACGTCCTCCGCCGACGGCTCGAAGTCGAACAGCGGGAGGATCTCGCCCTTCTTGGCCGACTCCTCCGCCGTGTCCTCGAGGCTGAGCGGCAGCAGCCGGCTGTCGACCGGCGACTGCGTCAGCATCGACACGAACTCGGTGTACACGATGTGGAGCTCGTCCACACCGCCCTCGGCCGTCTGCTGGAGCACGGCCTCGATCAGGGGACCCGCGATCTTCTTGGCGTCCGCGTAGGTCGGGTTGTCGGTGAAGCCGGTCCACGCCTCCGCGACCTTGCGCTCGCGGAAGCCGTAGTAGGCGACGCCCTTGCGGCCGACGATGTAGGTGTCGACCTCCTTGCCCTGCGCGGTGAGCCGCTGGGTGAGCTGCTCGGCCGCCTTGATGACGTTGGAGGAGTAACCGCCGGCCAGACCCCGGTCGCTCGTGATGAGCAGCACGGCGGCCCGCGCCGGGTTGTCGGTCTCCGTCGTCAGCGGGTGCTGGGTGTTGGAGCCGGTGGCGACCGCGGTCACCGCCCGGGTGAGCTCCCCGGCGTACGGAGTCGAGGCCGCCACCCGGCGCTGCGCCTTGACGACGCGCGAGGCGGCGATCATCTCCATCGCCTTGGTGATCTTCTTGGTCGCGGAGACGGACTTGATCCGCCTCTTGTAGACCCGGAGCTGGGCACCCATGCTCAGCCCTCGCCCAGCAGCTTGCCGTCCGAGGTCTCGAACTGCCGCTTGAAGGTGTCCACCGTCTCGCCGAGCGACGCGATGGTGTCGTCGGACATCTTGCCGCCCTCGACGATGCTGGTCAGCAGACCCTTGTGCTCACGGTGCAGGTAGTCCAGCAGCTCGCGCTCGAAGCGGCGGACGTCCTCGACCGGGACGTCGTCCATCTTGCCGTTGGTGCCGGCCCAGACGGAGACGACCTGGTCCTCGGTGGAGAACGGGGCGTACTGCGTCTGCTTCAGCAGCTCGACCATGCGCGCACCGCGCTCCAGCGACGCCTTCGAGGCCGCGTCCAGGTCGGAACCGAAGGCGGCGAACGCCTCCAGCTCGCGGTACTGGGCGAGGTCCACACGGAGGCGGCCGGAGACCTGGCGCATCGCCTTGTGCTGGGCGGAGCCACCGACTCGGGAGACCGAGATACCGACGTTCAGCGCGGGGCGCTGCCCGGCGTTGAACAGGTCCGACTCCAGGAAGCACTGGCCGTCGGTGATGGAGATGACGTTGGTCGGGATGAACGCCGACACGTCGTTGGCCTTGGTCTCGACGATCGGCAGACCGGTCATCGAACCGGAGCCCATCTCGTCGGAGAGCTTGGCGCAACGCTCCAGCAGCCGCGAGTGCAGGTAGAAGACGTCACCCGGGTAGGCCTCACGGCCCGGCGGGCGGCGCAGCAGCAGCGAGACGGCGCGGTAGGCGTCGGCCTGCTTGGACAGGTCGTCGAAGACGATCAGGACGTGCTTGCCCTGGTACATCCAGTGCTGACCGATGGCCGAGCCGGTGTAGGGGGCCAGGTACTTGAAGCCCGCCGGGTCGGACGCCGGGGCGGCGACGATGGTGGTGTACTCCAGCGCACCGGCCTCCTCCAGCGCGGCGCGCACGCCGGCGATGGTGGAGCCCTTCTGGCCGATGGCGACGTAGATGCAGCGGACCTGCTTCTTCGGGTCGCCGGAACGCCAGTTGTCGCGCTGGTTGATGATCGTGTCGACGGCCAGCGCGGTCTTGCCGGTCTGACGGTCACCGATGATCAGCTGACGCTGGCCGCGGCCGATCGGGGTCATGGCGTCGACGGCCTTGTAGCCGGTCTCCATCGGCTCGTGCACCGACTTGCGGTCCATGACCGTGGGGGCCTGCAGCTCGAGGGCGCGGCGGCCCTCGGTCTCGATCTCGCCGAGGCCGTCGATCGGGGCACCCAGCGGGTCGACGACGCGGCCGAGGTAGCCCTCGCCGACGGCGACCGAGAGGACCTCGCCGGTGCGCTGCACCTGCTGGCCCTCCTCGATCCCGCTGAACTCTCCGAGGACGACCGCACCGATCTCGCGCTCCTCGAGGTTGAGGGCGAGACCGAGGGTGCCGTCCTCGAACTTCAGCAGTTCGTTCGCCATGGCCGAGGGAAGTCCCTCGACCTTCGCGATGCCGTCGCCGGCAACGCTGACCGTACCGACCTCCTCGCGCGAGGCCGCGTCCGGCTTGTACGCCTGGACAAAGTTCTCCAGCGCGTCCCGGATCTCCTCCGGCCGGATCGTGAGCTCCGCCATCTGGGTTCCCTGCTCTCCTTGTTGGGCCCGAAGTATCTGACTACGGCCCAACTCGGGCCGCTTACATGCTTGTTGAGTTGGTGGCTGTGTCAGCCGGCCATCCGGCGGGCCGCCTCGTCGAGGCGGTCCGCGATGGTCCCGTTGATGACCTCGTCGCCGATGCGCACCGCGATCCCGCCGAGGACCTCCGGGTCCACGTCGAGGTTGAGGTGGACCTGGCGGCCGTACAGCTGGGCCAGAGCCGCGCCGAGGCGCTGCTTCTGCTGATCGCTGAGCGGTACCGCCGAGGTCACGACCGCCACCGTCCGGTCGCGGCGTGCCGCGGCCAGCTTGGTGAGCTCGTCGAGACCCGCTTCCAGGCTACGTCCGCGCGGCTGGGTGACCAGACGCACCACGAGGCGCTCGGTCACCCCCTCGGCCCGGCCGCCGAGCAGCCGGCGCACCAGGTCGGCCTTGGCCGTGGTGCTCGCGTTCCGGTCGGACAGCGCGCTGCGCAGCTCCGGCGAGGAGGAGACGATCCGGCTGAACCGGAACAGCTCGTCCTCGACGTTGTCGAGGGTGCCGGCTCGCTGGGCCGCCACGAGGTCGGCGCAGGCCGCCAGCTCCTCGACCGCGTCCGCGAGGTCGCGCGGACGCGACCAGCGGGTGCGGACCATGCCGGAGACCAGGTCGACGGTCTCGCCGCCGACCTGCCCACCCAGCAGGCGTCCGGCCAGCTCGGCCTTGGCCTCGCCGGGCTGCGCCGGGTCGGTGAGGACCCGACGCAGGGAGACCTCGCGGTCGAGCAGCGCGGTGACGGCGGCCAGCTCATCGGCGAGCTTCGTGGCGTCGACGGACGTGTTGTCCGTCAGCGCGTTGAAGCGCTCACGCGCGGCTGCCAGTGCCTCCCTGCTCGCTCCGTTCATCGGCCGGCCTCAGCCTTCGAACCGTCCGCGGCCTTCGCCTCGAGGTCATCGAGGAACCGGTCGATGGTGCGGCTCTGCCGGGCCACGTCCTCGACCGACTCGCCGACGATCTTGCCGGCCAGGTCGGTGGCGAGCTTGCCCACGTCCTGGCGCAGCGCCTGAGCGGCCTGCTTGCGGTCGGCCTCGATCTGGGCGTGACCGGCAGCGATGATCTCCTCACGCTGCCGCTGGCCCTCCGCGCGCATCTCGGCGATGAGCGCGGCACCCTGCTCCTGCGCCTCCTGGCGCAGGCGAGCGGCCTCGTGACGGGCGTCGGCGAGCTGGGCGCGGTAGTCCTCGAGGACCTGCTGGGCCTCGGCCTGGGCGGCCTCGGCCTTCTCCATCCCGCCTTCGATCGCCTCGCGACGCTGCTCCAGAACACGGTTGATGTTCGGGAGGAGCTTCTTCGCGAGGAACACGAAGACGATGGCAAAGGCGATCAGGCCGATGACCAGCTCCGGGATCGGCGGGATGAGGGGGTTCTCCTCCTCAGCCGCCACCTGTACCAGGGCGTTCATCTCAGTGCCTTCCGTCTGTGGTGGTTAACGCGGTGCGTCAGGACTTGAAGAGGAAGCCCATGACGATACCGATCAGCGCGAGCGCCTCACAGAACGCGAAGCCCATGATCTGGTTGGCGCGGATCAGGCCCGCGGCCTCGGGCTGGCGGGCCAGGGCCTGGGTGCCGTTACCGAAGATGATGCCGACGCCGACGCCGGGGCCGATGGCGGCGAGGCCGTAACCGATCGAACCGAGGTTGCCGGTGATGCCGTCGGCGGCGAGGGTCTGGAGAGCGGACATGCCGGTTCTTCCTTCTGTTTCATGGACCGGTGGGGGTTGGCCACCGGACGTCTGATGGGCGAGGACTGGGCTGCTCGGTGCTCAGTGGCCCTTGGCGAGCGCGCCCTGAACGTAGTTGCAGGCCAAGAGCACGAAGACGTACGCCTGGACAGCCTGGATGAAGAGCTCGAACGCGGTCAGCAGGATCGTCATGACGAACGAGGCGCCCGCGTAGGCGATCCCGATGCCGTTCAGCAGGTACCAGGTGCCGATGGTGAACATCAGGAGCAGCAGGTGACCCGCGAACATGTTGGCGAAGAGCCGGACGGCGTGGGTGAAGGGCCGGATGATCACGTTCGAGAAGAACTCGATGACGACGATCAGCGGGAGGATCCCGCCGAGCTCCTTGTCGTAGCCGGTGATGTTCTTCCAGCCACCGACGAAGCCGTGGTTCTTGAACGTCAGGTACATCCACATGATGTAGACGATCAAGGCGAGACCGGCCGGGTAGGCGATGATCGACGTCACCGGGAACTGCGCGACCGGGATGATCGACCACAGGTTCATGATCCACACGAAGAAGAACAGCGAGACCATGAAGGGGACGTACTTCTCGCCCTCCTTCTTCCCGAGTGCTTCGTAGACCAGCCCGCGGCGCACGAAGTCGTACCCCGCCTCGCCGACCATCTGGAGCTTGCCCGGGACCACCTTGGCCCGGCCGAAGGCCGCCCAGAAGAACCAGATGACAATGCCGGTGCCCAGCAGGGCCAGCAGCATCGTCTTGTTGAACTCGAACCCGCCCACCGTGAAGAGCGGCTCGAACTTGAACGAATGGAGTCCGGGTGCCGGGAAGCCGCACCCATCGAAGATGTGGCAGTTCGTCTCGAAGGCGAGCGTCTGGTCAGCACTCACCGCGAGCTCCTTCAGCGTGGCGCATGGGTACGGCAACCTCGTTGTGTCGGCGCGGCGCACGGCCACGGAACGGCACTGGACTGGTCTTACGGATGTGGGGGCGGCTGATCGGCGGGGAGCCGAACGCTGTGTCGGGCATCAGCTGCATGGGCCGCCGATTCCCTCCCGCGGAATACGGGGGTTCGGCTACCTGCGCCCGCTGTGCCTCAGATGGCACCGGACGATAGCAGGTGAGCGGACGTGCCTTTATACCGGCCCTACCGATCACGATGCGGACCCGGCGGGAGCGGACTTCTTCGCCCCCCCGGGCTTACGTTCGTGCTCGGCTTCGGGCTGCACGTAAAGGATCTTGGCCTTCATGTGGGCGCGGGTCTGTGCGGCGATCCACACGAGCACCGCGACGAGCAGTGCGACTCCGAACGCCTTGGTGGAGAACAGGGTGGTGTCCCTGAACACCGCGAGCGCCACCGCGACCAGCAGGAACTGGGCCATGTAGAGCACCAGTCCCATCATCTGGAACAGCTGCGGGAGGTGCTTGGCGGTGCGCTCCAGCACGATCAGGCCGGTGGCCATCACCGCGGCGCCCAGGAGCGCCCCGAAGGTGGCTCCGAGCGCGCCCTTCCCACCGGCGACCACAGCGCTGACAGCGACGGCGACCACCCCGGCAACGGCCGTGGGCGCGGCGCAACTCAGAAGCGTTCGGGCGTCGTTGGACTGCATGAAGGGTTCTCCGGCAAGAGTCGGAAGCAGCGTTTCGTCGTGGACGAGCGTATCCCCGGGTATGAGGGAAACCTCGCGACGAAGGACCGTCGCACTACGGTCCCTCGGCTCTGGCACCGGGTTTAGTGAACGGTATCACAAACTATTTGATGAGGTCTTTACCTGCCAAGTGTGCTGCCCGTCACACACAGGAGTTATGGACTCTCCACCGTGCTGACGCCGCGGCGTTCCCTGTTGTGGCGATCAGCACCCCTCGCGCGGAGATCTCGAGGGAGATCACCAGGGAGTTCAACGGTGTCCGCGACACGTTCGCCGGCGGCGCTCACTGCGGAGTGCCGATCCTCCTGCGGTGGGTGAACCGGGAGCGGTCTCCGATGGCGGTCGCACCGTTGATCCCGGCCGGCACCGGCTGCGGCGCGGACTCCTCCGCCATCTGCCCGGCCGCGGCGCCGTCCTCGGCCCCGCCCTCCGCGACGGCACCGGCGTCCGCCGCCTCCGCCGCCTCCCGGTTCCCGCGGCGGTAGCGCGGCGGTACGAACCCCTCGGCCCAGCGCGGCACCCGCGGGGTGAACCTCGGCAGCAGCAACAGCACCAGGCCCACACCGCTCAGCGCCACGATCGCCATCACGAACCACGTGCCGACGCTGTTCACCGAGTACGCCACGGCGCCGAAGGCGATCAGCGCGGACCAGAAGTACATGATCAACACGGCCCGGCTGTGCGAGTGTCCGATCTCCAGCAGCCGGTGGTGCAGATGGCCGCGGTCGGCGGCGAACGGTGACTGGCCCCGCCAGGTGCGCCGCACGATGGCCAGCACCAGATCGGCGAAGGGCACCGCGATGACGGTCAGCGGCAGCAGCAGCGGGATGTAGACGGGCACGGTGGCGTGCACCGCGGCCGTCTCGGACCCGGCGAACAGCTTCATCGCGTCCGGGTCCACCTGACCGGTGATGGAGATGGCACCCGCGGCCAGCACCAGACCGATCAGCATCGAGCCCGAGTCGCCCATGAAGATCCGCGCGGGGTGGATGTTGTGCGGCAGGAAGCCCAGGCACATGCCCATCAGCACGGCCGCGAACAGCGTCGCGGGAGCGGCCGACTCCAGTCCGTAGCCGTACCAGATGCGGTAGGCGTACATGAAGAACGCGGCGGCGGCGATGCACACCATGCCGGAGGCCAACCCGTCCAGCCCGTCGACGAAGTTGACCGCGTTGATGGTGATGACGACCAGCGCCACCGTCAGCAGGGTGCCCTGCCAGGGCGTGAGCGAGACCGGCCCCACACCGGGCACCGGCAGCCACAGGATGGTCAGACCCTGGAGCACCATCACACCCGCGGCGATCATCTGGCCGCCGAGCTTGATCAGCGCGTCCACGCCCCACTTGTCGTCCAGCACACCGAGCAGCCAGATCAGCCCGGCGCCGGACAGCAGCGCCCGCGGCTCGTTGGACAGCTCGAAGACGTCCTTGAGGTTGGTGAGGTGCGCGGCGACCAGCAGTCCCGCGCACAGCCCGCCGAACATGGCGATGCCACCCAGCCGTGGGGTGGGCTCGCGGTGCACATCACGGGCGCGGATCTCGGGCATCGCGCCGGCCGCGATGGCGAATTTCCGCACCGGCCCGGTCAGCAGATACGTGACCGCGGCCGTGATGCACAGAGTCAGCAGGTATTCACGCACAGGCTGCCCCAGAGGTATCGCTGGCCATCACAGCCACACACCCTATGCGTGTCGGACCGCAACCGGTGAACGTACTTACAGACGGCCTACACCTTCGGATGGTTGCACGAGTCGGCCCTCGTCCGGATAGGGCGGAAATCTGCCGGCCAGTTCCGCCACCTTCTCCCGTACGACGCGCTCGTCCCGGAGCGCGGTTCCGATCAGGGCCGCTATGCGCTCCATCTCGGGCGCTCCCATGCCCTGGGTGGTCACCGCCGCGGTGCCCAGCCGCAGCCCCTTGACGCACCCTCCGGGCTCCGTGGCGGAGGCCAGCGCACAGGTGTCCAGCACGATCCCGGAGGCGGCGCAGCGGCCGCGCGCGGTGCGGCCGTCCAGGCCCAGCGGGGCCGTGTCCGCGGTGATCATGTGGGTGTCGGTACCGCCCGTGGTGACCGCGAGACCCTCCGCGACCAGCGCGTCCGCCAGCACCCGGGCATTGGCGACCACCCGCTGCGCATAGGCGGTGAAGGAGGGCGCCGCGGCCTCGCCGAACGCCACGGCCTTGGCCGCCACGGTGTGCATCTGGGCGCCGCCCTGGGTGAACGGGAACACCGCCCGGTCGACCCGCTCGGCCAGCTCCGCACCGCACAGCAGCATCCCGCCGCGCGGTCCGCGCAGCACCTTGTGTGTCGTTGCGCACACCACGTCGGCGTACGGCACCGGACTGGGCGCCGCCTTGCCCGCGACCAGCCCGATGGGGTGCGCGGCGTCGGCGATCAGATACGCCCCGACCTCGTCCGCGACGTCCCGGAAGGCCACGTAGTCGGGGTGACGGGGATAGGAGATCGACCCGCACACGATGGCCTTCGGCCGGTGGGTCCGCGCCAGTCCGCGCAACTGGTCGTAGTCGATGAGCCCGGTGGCCGGATCGACGCCGTAGCCGACGAAGTCGAACCAGCGGCCGGAGAAGTTCGCCGGGGAGCCGTGGGTGAGATGGCCGCCGTGCGGCAGCGCCATCGCCAGCACGGTGTCACCGGGGCGCAGCAGCGCGGCGTACGCGGCCAGCACCGCCGAGGAGCCCGAATGGGGCTGCACATTGGCGTGCTCGGCGCCGAACAGGGCCTTGGCGCGGTCCTGGGCCACCCGCTCGGCGATGTCGACCAGTTCACAGCCACCGTGGTGGCGGGCGCCGGGGTAGCCCTCGGCGTACTTGTTGGCCAGCGGTGAGGCCAGGGCGGCGAGGACGGCGGGTGAGGTGAAGTTCTCCGCGGCGATCAGCTGGAGGCCGCTGGAGACCCGGTCCAGTTCGCTCAGGATGATCCCGGCGAGTTCGGGGTCCTGGCGGGCGAGGGCGTCGAAGTCGGGGCCCCAGGGGGTACGGACCGGGGCACCGGCGGGATCGGCGGCAGTGCCGCCCCGGGTCCCTGCGGGGGTGACGGCCATCGCTGCTCACAGCCTCGGGAGGGTCGGTCGGGCGTCACCCCCAAATGTAGGCCGGGCGGGCCGTCCGTGCGCGCCGTGCGGCCGCCGCGGCCGCGGGCGCGGTCCCCGGCCGCCCCAGCAGCCCTTCAGGCCGCGGCGGGGACCCCCGTCAGGGCCGTGACGACCGGGTCCAGGGCCTGGTGGATCTCATCGCCGATGGAACGGAAGAAGGTGATGGGCGCGCCGTACGGATCGTGCACCTCGTCCGCATCCTCGTTGGGGGCCAGCAGCCAGCCGCGCAGCGCGGCGGCCGCCTGCACCAGCGCGCGGGCGCGCTCGACCACCCCGCCGCTCTCCTCCGGATCGGGGAGCGTGGCCGGGTCTATGGCCCGCACCAGCCGGGTGAACTCCTTGAGGGTGAAGGTGCGCAGCCCCGCCGAATGCCCCATCGAGATGACCTGGGCACGGTGGTCACGGGTCGCGGTGAGCACCAGATCGGCCCGGATGACGTGTTCGTCGAGCAGCTCACGGCCGAGGAAGCCCGCCGGGTCGGCGCCGAAGTCGGTCAGGACGGTCGCGGCGTGCGCCTCCATGGGGGCGCCCTCGTGCCCCCAGGTGCCCGCGCTCTCCACGATCAGGCCGCTGGTGCGGGCGCTGCCGAGGCGGTCGGTGAGGGCATGGCGGGTCAGCCGCTCGGTGATCGGCGAGCGGCAGACGTTGCCGGTGCTGACGTGGAGGATGCGGAAGGAGGTCTCGGCGTGCTTCGCCCGGTGTTCCGCTATGCCACGCCCCGTCTCAGGGGCTGTCAATTGGCCACCTCGAGGTCGGGGACGACCTCGCGGAGCTGCTCCGCGGTGAGCGCGCCCGCGCGGAGCAGCACCGGCACCTTGCCGGTGACGTCGACGATGGAGGACGGGACGGCGGCGGGGGTGGGCCCGCCGTCGAGGTAGACCGAGACGGAGTCGCCGAGCATCTCCTGGGCGGCGTCGCAGTCCTGCGGGGACGGGTGTCCGGTGAGGTTGGCGCTGGAGACGGCCATCGGCCCGAAGTCGGTGAGCAGCTCGATGGCGACCGGGTGCAGCGGCATCCGGATCGCGACGGTGCCACGGGTCTCCCCCAGGTCCCAGGTGAGCGACGGCTGGTGCCGGGCGACCAGGGTGAGCGCACCCGGCCAGAAGGCGTCGACCAGCTCCCACGCCTGCTCGGAGAAGTCGGTGACCAGTCCGTGCAGGGTGTTCGGGGAGCCGACGAGGACGGGCGTGGGCATATTGCGGCCCCGGCCCTTGGCCTCCAGCAGGTCGCCGACGGCCTCGGCGCTGAAGGCGTCCGCACCGATCCCGTACACGGTGTCGGTGGGCAGCACGACCAGTTCGCCGCGGCGGACCGCGGACGCGGCCTCGCGCAGGCCGGTCTTGCGATCCGTGGCGTCCCCGCAGTCGTAGCGCCGTGCCATCTAACGGACCTCCTCGTAACGGGCCAGGGTGGGGTGCGGTGCCGTCGTCACGGCATGGCCTTCCGCGCGGTGGCGAACCGGGGCCGGTTGTTCAGGTCGGGGTGGTCGGCGGCGTCCGCCCAGCCACGCTCCTCCGTGAAGATCCATGGCACCTGGCCGCCCTGGGTGTCTGCGTGCTCGATGACGACGACGCCTCCCGGGCGCAGCAGCCGGTGGGCCGTGCGCTCCAGGCCGCGGATCACATCGAGGCCGTCCTCACCGGAGAACAGCGCGAGCTGGGGGTCGTGGTCGCGGGCTTCCGGCGCGACGTACTCCCACTCGGTCAGCGGGATGTACGGCGGATTGCTGATGACGAGGTCCACCTGCCCGTCGAGCTCGGGCAGGGCCGTCAACGCGTTTCCGTGCTGGAGAACGACGCGGGACCCCTCGACGTTCTTCCGGGCCCACCGCAGGGCGCCCTCGTCCAGCTCCACGGCGTGCACCCGGGACCGCGGCACCTCCTGGGCCAGGGCCAGCGCGATGGCGCCGGAGCCGGTGCACAGGTCCACGATGAGCGGTTCGACCACGTCCATGGCCCGGACCGCGTCTATGGCCCAGCCGACCACCGACTCGGTCTCCGGGCGGGGGACGAAGACCCCCGGCCCCACCTGGAGCTCCAGATAGCGGAAGAAGGCCCGGCCGGTGATGTGCTGGAGGGGCTCGCGGGCCTCCCGGCGGGCGACCGCCTCCCAGTAGCGGGCGTCGAAGTCGGCGTCGGCGACACCGTGCAGCTCACCCCGCTTGACGCCGTGCACAAAGGCGGCGAGCTCCTCCGCGTCGAAGCGCGGAGAGGGCACGCCCGCGTCGGCCAGCCGCTGGGTGGCCTGCGCCACCTCCGCGAGCAGCACGTTCACTGAATTCCTCCAGCCGATCCGGACAAGGGCACGGGGACGTCCCGGTGGGTGCTTACTGCGCCGCGGCCAGCTTGGCGGCCGCGTCGGCGTCGACACACGCCTGGATCACCGGGTCGAGTTCACCGTCGAGCACCTGGTCCAAGTTGTACGCCTTGAAGCCGACCCGGTGGTCCGAGATCCGGTTTTCCGGGAAGTTGTACGTACGGATGCGCTCGGAGCGGTCGACGGTGCGGACCTGGCTGCGGCGGGCGTCGGACGCCTCCTTCTCCGCCTCCTCCTGGGCCGCGGCCAGCAGCCGCGAACGCAGGATGCGCAGGGCCTGCTCCTTGTTCTGGAGCTGGCTCTTCTCGTTCTGGCAGGAGACGACGATGCCGGTGGGCAGGTGGGTGATGCGCACCGCGGAGTCGGTGGTGTTGACCGACTGGCCGCCGGGGCCGGAGGAGCGGTAGACGTCGATCCGCAGATCGTTGGGGCCGATCTCGACCTCGACCTCCTCCGCCTCCGGGGTGACCAGCACACCGGCGGCGGAGGTGTGGATACGGCCCTGCGACTCGGTGGCGGGCACCCGCTGCACGCGGTGCACCCCGCCCTCGTACTTCAGCCGGGCCCAGACGCCCTGGCCGGCCTCGGCCGAGCCCTTGGTCTTGACCGCGACCTGGACGTCCTTGTAGCCGCCGAGGTCGGACTCGTTGGATTCGAGGATCTCGGTCTTCCAGCCCACGCGCTCGGCGTAGCGCAGATACATCCGCAGCAGGTCACCCGCGAACAGGGCGGACTCCTCGCCGCCCTCGCCCGCCTTGACCTCCAGGATCACGTCCTTGTCGTCACTGGGGTCACGGGGCACCAGCAGCAGCCGCAGCCGCTCGGTGAGCTCCTCGCGCCGCTGCTCCAGCTCCTTGACCTCGTCGGCGAAGTCCGGATCGTCCTGGGCCAGCTCCTGGGCCGTGCCGATGTCATCGCCCGCCCGCTTCCACTCGCGGTAGACGGTGAGGATCGGGGTCAGCTCGGCGTAGCGCTTGTTGAGCCGCATCGCCTCGCGCTGGTCGGCGTGGACCGCGGGGTCGGCGAGCCGCGTCTCGAGGTCGGCGTGTTCGCCGATGAGTTCCTCGACCGCCTCGAACATCGGGGGCTCCCTGGGTGGTCTGCGTGCGGGCTTTCGGGGAAGAGCCGGAAGGCCGGTGACGACAAAACGCCGGTCCGGTCGCCCCAGGACTGGGGCGACCGAAGACCGGCGCCGTACGGGTCGCTACTTCTTGTTGGACCCGGCGTTCTTGCCGAAGCGGGCCTCGAACCGCGCCACACGGCCACCGGTGTCGAGGATCTTCTGCTTGCCCGTGTAGAACGGGTGGCACTCGGAGCAGATGTCGGCGCGGACGGTGCCGCCGGTCATCGTGCTACGGGTGGTGAACGAGGCGCCACAGGTGCAACTGACCTGGGTCTCGACGTACTCCGGGTGGATGTCGCGCTTCAAGGGATTCTCCTAGGTTCGGGAGGGTGCCGGGTCGACGGGCGGATTGCCCATCGTGAACCGGGACCGACGGTCCAGTCTGCCAGCACTGGCCGTATCCCCCAAAACCGGGGGTGGGGCCCGGATATTCCCGGGCCCCGGCCGCGCCGCCCGGGGCGGCGCGGACCCGTCCTACTTGACGACCTTGCCCGCGCTGGTGGCCTCACCGGCCGAGCCCTTGGTGGCGGACTTGGGGATCGGCCGGTCCGCCCGCAGGGCCTGCCACATCAGGGCGGACTTGCGCTCCATGGGCAGTACCCGGGCGGGGTCGTCGGGGTCGTACATGACCGGCAGCGTGGTCATCTTCATATCGCCCGAACCGATGCCCTTGACGCTCTGCGCGAAGCCCTTCAGCTTGTTCACCGAACCCAGCTCGGAGTCGGTGGTGAGGGCCTTGGTGGAGGTGTCGGCGAGGTCGTAGAGCTTCTTCGGGTTGCCGAACAGGTCGACCTGCTTGATCTGGTCCAGCAGCGCCTTGACGAACGCCTGCTGGAGCTTGATCCGGCCGAGGTCACTGCCGTCGCCCACCCCGTGGCGGGTGCGGACCAGGCCCAGGGACTGCTCACCGTCGAGGTTGTGCGGGCCGGGCTCGAGGTCCAGATGGCTCTGCTTGTCGTGGATCGGCGCGGTGGTGGTGATGTCCACGCCGCCGAGGTCGTTGATCAGCTGCTTGAAACCGGAGAAGTCGACTTCGAGGTAGTGATCCATGCGTATGTGGGTCAGGGACTCGACGGTCTTGACCGCACAGGCCGGGCCGCCGACCTCATAGGCGCTGTTGAACATGGCCAGCCGCGCCGCCGGGGTCTCCTTGCCGTCCTTCACACAGGAGGGGCGCTTGACCATGGTGTCCCGCGGGATGCTGACCACGCTGGCCTTCTGGCGGCCCTGGTGGACATGGACGATCATCGCGGTGTCGGAGCGGGAAGTGCCCTCGTCCTTACCGTACTTGGCGTTCTTCCCCGCCCGGGAGTCGGAGCCGAGGACGAGGATGTCCATCGAGCCGTTGTCCACGTTCTTGGGGCGGTCGGAGCCGAGGGCCGCGTTGATGTCGACGCTGGTGAGATTGCCGTTGAGCCGGTAGTAGAGGTACCCGAGCCCGGCACCTCCGAGGACCAGCACGGCGGCCAGGGTCCATATCGTGTAGTGCACGGCACGGCGGCGCGTGCTGGGCCGTTTACGGCGGCGGCCTCCGGCTCCGCGCGCTCGTGGTTGGCCCGGGTTCACCGGCGTACCGCTGCTGTCGTCAGCCATGTGCTCCTCAGTCCTCGTCTCCCGGTTACCCCCTGCCGTGACGGTCAGGCCTGACGTCGCGGTCCGGATCGGTGTCGCCCAGACAGACGAAAGGCCGAGCGCCAGGGTTGCATATGTTGTTTTCGGGATTTTTGGCCGTGTGACAGCCGGTGCCGTTCGCCCCCTTCGTCCTTCTCGCCGCCCTGGCCTGCACTTTTGCCGTCCAGAACGACATCGCGGCCGGCCCCTGAGGGGCTCGGCCGCTGTGGTTCAGATCTCAACGACAATTTCGGCGACGATCTCCGCCCCCGTTCACCGGGGCTCCAGCACGACGGAGGGGCCCCTTCCGCCGCGGCGGAAGGGGCCCCTCTGCGGAGCGTGCCGGATCAGTCGCCGTTGCCCGGGGTGGGCGTGGTCTTGGCGATCTGCATCAGGAACTCGGCGTTGGACTTGGTCTGCTTCATCTTGTCCAGCAGCAGCTCGATGGCCTGCTGGGAGTCCAGCGCGTGCAGCACCCGGCGGAGCTTCCAGACGATGCTCAGCTCCTCCGGCGCCAGCAGGATCTCCTCCTTGCGGGTGCTGGACGGGTCGACGTCCACCGCGGGGAAGATGCGCTTGTCGGCGAGCTTGCGGTCGAGCTTGAGCTCCATGTTGCCGGTGCCCTTGAACTCCTCGAAGATCACCTCGTCCATCCGCGAGCCGGTCTCTACCAGCGCGGTGGCCAGGATGGTCAGCGAGCCGCCGTCCTCGATGTTGCGCGCGGCACCGAAGAACTTCTTCGGCGGGTAAAGCGCGGTCGAGTCGACACCACCGGACAGGATGCGGCCGGAGGCGGGCGCCGCCAGGTTGTACGCACGGCCCAGACGCGTGATCGAGTCCAGCAGGACCACCACGTCATGACCCAGCTCGACCAGGCGCTTGGCCCGCTCGATCGCCAGCTCGGCGACGGTGGTGTGGTCCTCGGCCGGACGGTCGAAGGTCGAGGAGATGACCTCGCCCTTGACCGACCGCTGCATGTCGGTGACCTCTTCCGGCCGCTCGTCGACGAGGACGACCATCAGATGGCACTCGGGGCTGTTACGGGTGATCGCGTTGGCGATCGCCTGCATGATCATGGTCTTACCGGTCTTCGGCGGGGCCACGATCAGACCGCGCTGGCCCTTGCCGATCGGCGCGACCAGGTCGATGATCCGGGTCGTCAGCCCGCCGGCCTCGCTCTCCAGCCGCAGCCGGTCCTGCGGGTAAAGCGGCGTCAGCTTTCCGAACTCCGGCCGTCCGCGGCCGGTTTCGGGCGCCATGCCGTTGACCGAGTCCAGCCGGACCAGCGCGTTGAACTTCTCGCGGCGCTCGCCCTCACGCGGCTGGCGGACCGCGCCGGTGACGTGGTCACCCTTGCGCAGACCGTTCTTGCGCACCTGGGCCAGCGAGACGTACACGTCGTTCGGGCCCGGGAGGTAACCGGAGGTCCGGATGAACGCGTAGTTGTCGAGGATGTCGAGGATGCCCGCGACCGGGATCAGCACATCGTCGTCGGACACCTGCGGCTCGTTGCCGAAGTCGTCGCGGCCACGGCGGCCACGGCGGTCGCGGTAGCGGCCGCGGCGCCCGCGGCGCCCGCCCTCGAAGTCGTCGTCCGCGTCATCGGCGGCGGCGCGCTGCTGGCCCTGGCCACGGCCGTCACGCTGCTGGCGGCCGCCGGCCTGCTGACCGTCGTCCCCCTTGCCGCCGCGGCGGTCACGCTGGCCGCGCTCCCGGCGGTCACCCTTCTGGCCGCGCTCCTGGCGGTCCTGGCGGTCGCCGCCCTTGCCCTTGCCCTCGGCGGTGTCCGCGGCGGCCTCGGCCTTCGCGTCCGTCCTGGCCTCGGCGCGGGCACCGGCCGCGGAGTCGGTCCGGGTCTCCGCCTTGGTCTCGACGGCGGTGGCGGTGGCCCCCTGCTCGGGGCTCGCGGCGGGCGCGGTCGCGCGACGGCGGCGGCGCTCTCCGGCGGGCTGCTCATCGGCGGCGGACTCGCCCGACTGCCCCGGGATCTCGATCTGCTGCTGCGCCACGGCCTTCTCGGCCTTGTCGCTCTTCTCGGCCTTGGCGGCCTTGTCGTTCTTCTCGGCCTTGGCGGCCTTCGCGGACTTCTCCTGCTTGCCCGCGTCAGCGCTGTCATCGCCCGTACGGACCCGGGAGGTGGCACGGCGCTTGGGCTTGGCAGCCTCATCGGAGGCGGACTCGGAGCTCTGGGCTCCGCCGGAGCCCGCGGCCTGCTTCTCCTTGATGACCTCGATCAGCTGGCTCTTGCGCATCCGCGCGGTGCCCTTGATACCGAGGCTCGAGGCGAGCTGCTGGAGCTCGGCCAGGACCATGGCGTCGAGGCCGGTGCCCGAGCGGCGTCGCCGCGGGGCAGTGCCAGTGGCAGCACCGGTGGCAGGCGCGGCGGGAGCGTCCGTAGCGGGCGCGGCGGCATTGCCGACACTGCTGTCGGAGGTGCCGGAGGCGTTCACGCCCATCAGATCGGTGGTGTCGCTCACGAAGGGTCCTTCCCTGGAGCGGGCGTCGGCCTGTCTGGCTCGGCGACCGGTTGTGCTGTCCGGCTGTGGTCCTTCCGTTACGGACCGGGCCGGGGCGGTGGTCCGCCGGGTTACGGCGGAGAGATCAATTCATGGTTCCGGCGAGACGGAAGACTTTCCTCGGCTCCGCCGCGCCGATTCCGGAGCGTGCTCGATACTGCTCAGGCAGGCTGCTCAGGCAGTGCTGGGAGGCTCCCGGAAGAAGGGTGGTCCCGGATGGGGACACTGAGCACTTCGCCTCCGAGTACATCCAAGAGGCTTCAAGTGCAGACTTGAGGTTAACACTACCGGATCCAACAAACATTCCCCCTCTCCAAGACCGGCAATCGAGTTTTCCCAGCGCCCGGGGCGATCCGGGCGCCGTGTCAGCTGAGCGGCAGAACGCTCGCCCCCCCGGCGTCGAGAGCCAGCCGGTTGGCCGCCCATCCCTCACCCGCCAGTCGAGCGACCTTGTCGGCCGCACCGTCCTCGACCAGCGCGAGCACCGTGGGGCCCGCACCGGAGATGACCGCGGGGACGCCGTCCGCACGCAGTCGGTTCACCAGGGCCACGCTCTCGGGCATCGCCGGAGCGCGGTATTCCTGGTGCAGCCGGTCCTCCGTGGCCGCGAGCAGCAGCTCGGGACGCCTGGTCAGGGCCTCCACGAGCAGGGCCGCGCGGCCCGCGTTGACCGCCGCGTCCACATGCGGGACGGTGCGCGGCAGCAGTCCGCGTGCGGTCTCCGTGAGCACCGGGCTGCCCGGGACGAAGACCACCGGAACGATGGAACCGGCCGGGTCCATCCTGATCGCCCGCGCGGCTCCCGCGTCCGTCCAGGCGAGGGTGAAGCCGCCGAGCAGACACGCGGCGACATTGTCGGGGTGGCCCTCGATCTCGGTGGCCAGCTCCAGCAGCGCCGCGTCGTCGAGCTTCTCGGCGCCGCCTATCGTCACCGCGCGGGCGGCGACGATCCCGGCGCAGATGGCGGCGGAGGAGGAACCGAGACCGCGGCCGTGCGGAATCCGGTTGGCACAGACCACCTCGAGCCCCCGCGGCTGTCCGCCCAGCAGGTCGAACGCGGTGCGCAGGGACCGTACGAGCAGATGGCTCTCGTCGCGCGGCAGGGTCTCGGCGCCCTCACCCGCGATGTCGACGTGCAGACCGGAGTCGGCCACCCGGACCACGACGTCGTCGTAGAGCCCGAGGGCCAGACCGAGGGCGTCGAAGCCGGGGCCGAGATTGGCGCTCGAGGCGGGGACGCGCACTCGGACGGCGGCGGCGCGGAACGCTGGACCGGCCATCGCTCGATGACTCTCCTTGTGTGTGCGTGAGATTACTCGAAGAGGTACGGAAAACCGCGGGGGTTGTCACGCGAAGTACGGCGACGCCGCGCAGAGATGAGGGCTCTGCGTCGGGGCGGATTCAGTACAGCCTATCGAAGGAAGGTTCTGTGGCGACATAGGGCGCACGGGAGGCGCACGATGCGTGTCGCGCTCCCTGCCGTCGTCCGCGCCCACTCTACTGGAGCGTTCCGCGCGCCCTCCCCGCTCCCGTGCATCTCTTCCACCAGTTGAGTGGATCGCGAGAAAGCCGCCGGTGGGAGCCGGTGGGCGAGCGGGTGCGGAGCGGGCGCGGACAGGGAACGGGCCGGGACCCCAGGGGATCCCGGCCCGCGCCGCGCTAGACCAGTCCGAGCCGTACGGCCGCGGCGTCCGCGTCCACCGGGACCACCACCGGCTGCGGCGCTCCCGCCACCGCCCAGTCCGGGTCCTTGAGCCCGTTCCCGGTCACCGTGCACACGATGCGCTGGCCCGGGTCGACCAGACCCTGCTCGGCCGCCTTCAGCAGGCCCGCCACGCTCGCCGCGGAGGCCGGCTCCACGAAAACGCCCTCCTGGGAGGCGAGCAGCCGGTAGGCGGCGAGGATCTGACGGTCGGTCACCTCGTCGATGAGGCCGCCCGACTCGTCCCGCGCCCGCTCCGCGAAGCTCCAGGAGGCGGGGTTGCCGATGCGGATCGCGGTGGCGATGGTGCTCGGCTCGCGGACCGGCTCACCGCGCACGATCGGCGCCGCGCCGGACGCCTGGAATCCCCACATCCGGGGGGTGCGGGTGGACCGGGGGTCCTGACCGCCGAAGGGCGCCGCGTACTCCTGGTAGCCCTTCCAGTAGGCCGTGATGTTGCCCGCGTTGCCCACCGGGAGGACGTGGATGTCGGGCGCGTCGCCGAGCATGTCGACGATTTCGAAGGCCGCGGTCTTCTGACCCTCGATACGGGCCGGGTTGACCGAATTGACCAGCGCCACCGGGTACTTCTCGGACAGCCCGCGCGCCAGCGTCAGACAGTCGTCGAAGTTGCCGTCGACCTGGAGGATCTTCGCGCCGTGCACCAGGGCCTGGCCCATCTTGCCCAGCGCGATCTTCCCCTGCGGGACCAGCACCGCGCAGACCATCCCGGCGCGCACCGCGTAGGCGGCGGCCGAGGCCGAGGTGTTCCCGGTGGAGGCGCAGATGACGGCCTTGGCGCCGGCCTCCTTGGCCGCGCTGATGGCCATCGTCATCCCGCGGTCCTTGAAGGATCCGGTGGGGTTGGCGCCCTCGACCTTGAGGTGGACCTCGCAGCCGGTGCGCTCGGAGAGCACCTGCGCGGGAACGAGCGGGGTGCCGCCCTCGCGGAGGGTGACGACCGGGGTCGTCCCGCTGACCGGCAGGCGGTCGCGGTACTCCTCGATGATGCCCCGCCAGCCGTGCCACTGGCGGGTGCCGGACATTCGGGGCCCGGCGTCGGCGATTGCGTTCATGTTTTCCTTACTCCCCTGCTACTGGCCCCGCTGCTGTGCGGTATGCCCGCGTCGTCCCACGCTCCACTCGCTCTCTACTCACCCTCGACCCGCATGATGCTGGCGACGTCGCGGACGGTGTCGAGGCGGCGCAGCGTCTCCACGGTCGCCGACAGCGCGGCGTCGCTCGCGCGGTGGGTCACGACCACGAGGGAAGCCTCGCCGTCCTTCCCCTGCTGGCGGACCGTATCGATCGACACTCCGTGCTCGGCGAAGACTGTCGCGACCTGAGCGAGAACACCCGGCTTGTCGGCGACGTCGAGGCTGATGTGGTAACGCGTGACCACATCGCCCATCGGGCTCACCGGCAGCCTGCTGTAGGCGGACTCCCCCGGTCCGGTGGCGCCCGCCAGCTTGTTGCGGCAGGCGGCGACGAGGTCGCCGAGCACCGCCGAGGCGGTCGGCGAGCCACCTGCCCCCGGCCCGTAGAACATCAGCTGGCCGGCGGCGTCGGCCTCCACGAACACCGCGTTGTACGCCTCGCGGACCGACGCCAGCGGATGGGCCAGCGGGATCATCGCCGGATGCACCCGCGCGGTGACCGAGCGGCCGTCGGCGGCGCGCTCGCAGATGGCGAGCAGCTTGACGGTGCAGCCCATGCGCTTGGCGGAGGCGATGTCGGCCGCGGTCACCTCGGTGATGCCCTCGCGGTGGACATCGTCGAGGGTGACCCGGGTGTGGAAGGCGATCCCGGCGAGGATCGCGGCCTTGGCTGCGGCGTCGAACCCCTCGACGTCGGCCGTCGGGTCGGCCTCGGCGTAGCCCAGCGCGGTGGCCTCGTCCAGCGCCTCGCTGTAGCCCGCGCCGCTGCCGTCCATCCGGTCGAGGATGAAGTTGGTGGTGCCGTTGACGATGCCGAGGACCCGGTTGACCTTGTCGCCCGCCAGCGATTCGCGCAGCGGCCGCACCAGCGGGATCGCGCCCGCGACCGCCGCCTCGTAGTACAGGTCCGCACCGCGCTCCTGGGCGGCGGCGTGCAGGGCCGCGCCGTCCTGGGAGACCAGCGCCTTGTTGGCGGAGACCACGCTCGCGCCGTGCTCGAACGCGGTGGTGATGAGGGAACGGGCGGGCTCGATGCCGCCGATCACCTCGACCACCACGTCGATGTCCCCGCGTTTGACCAGGGCGGTGGCGTCGGTGGTCACCAGGTGCTCCGGCACCCCCTCACGGACCCGGTTGGGGCGGCGTACGGCCACCCCGGCCAGCTCCACCGGGGCCCCGATGCGCGCCGTGAGGTCGTCCGCGTGCGTCGTCATGATGCGCGCCACCTCTGAGCCCACTACCCCACAGCCCAGCAGCGCCACTTTCAGCGGACGCGTACGCATCATCCGACCTCGTTTCTCATCCATCGTTTGGTGCACCAGTCTCAGGCACTGGACGGGATTTCCTATCCCGGGTCCAGTATCCGAGATTTATTTCTCGCTAGCCGACATCGAGCCGGAGGAGATCTTCCTCCGTCTCGCGCCGGACGATTTCCCGCGCCTGTCCGTCGCGCACGGCGACGACCGGCGGACGCAGCGCATGGTTGTAGTTGCTCGCCATCGAACGGCAGTAGGCCCCGGTGGCGGGGACGGCGATCAGATCGCCGGGCGCCAGGTCCGCGGGCAGGAAGGCGTCCCGGACCACGATGTCACCGGATTCGCAGTGCTTGCCGACCACGCGGGAGAGCATCGGCCCGGCAGTGGAGGTACGGGAGACCAGGGCCACCGAGTACTCGGCGTCGTAGAGCGCGGTACGGATGTTGTCGGACATCCCGCCGTCCACACTCACGTACGTCCGCAGCCCCGGCAGCTCCTTGACCGTCCCCACCTCGTACAGCGTGAACGCGGTCGGCCCGACGATCGCCCGCCCCGGCTCGACCGACAGCCGCGGCACGGCGAGCCCCGCGCCCCGGCACTCGCGGTGCACGATCTCGCGCAGCGCCGCGGCGATCTCATGCGGCTCGCTGGGGTCGTCGTCCGCGGTGTACGCGATGCCGAGACCGCCGCCGAGGTCGATCTCGGGCAGCTCCACCCCGTGCTCGTCGCGGATCTCCTTCAGCAGTCCGACCACCCGATGGGCAGCCACCTCGAACCCGGAGGTGTCGAAGATCTGCGAGCCGATGTGCGAGTGGATGCCGATCAGCTCCACCCCGTCCAGCTTCAGGGCCCGCCGCACCGCCTCCGCGGCCAGCCCGCCCGCCAGCGGAATGCCGAACTTCTGGTCCTCGTGCGCGGTCGCGATGAATTCGTGGGTGTGCGCCTCGACGCCCACGGTGACCCGGATCTGCACCCGCTGGCGCCGCCCGAGCCGCTGCGCGATATGCGCCACCCGCACGATCTCCTGGAAGGAGTCGAGCACGATCCGCCCGACCCCGGCCTCGACCGCCCGCGTGATCTCCCGCGTCGACTTGTTGTTCCCGTGCAGCGCGATCCGCTCCGCGGGCATCCCGGCGGCCAGCGCGGTGGCCAGCTCCCCCTCCGAGCAGACGTCGAGGTTGAGCCCCTCCTCGTGCAGCCAGCGCACCACGGCCCGGGAGAGGAACGCCTTCCCGGCGTAGAACACGTCGGCCTCGTCCCCGAACGCCTCCCGCCAGGCATGGCAGCGGGCCCGGAAGTCCTCCTCGTCCAGGAAGTAGCCGGGTGTCCCGAACTCCTCGGCCAGCCGCGTCACCTCGATCCCGCCCACGGTGGCCACACCGTCGGCGTTCCGCGAGACGGTGCGGGACCAGACGCGCGGGTCGAGCTGATTGAGGTCGGCGGGCGGCGCGCTGTAGTGCCCCTCGGGCAGGACGTCGGCGTGGCGGGGCCCGGCGGGGTGGGCGGAACGGCTCATGGTGTCTCTCTCGCAGGTGTCACAGATGTTCTGGAGCGGTGATGCCGAGCAGGTGGAGGCCGTTGGCGAGCACCGTGCCGGCGGCCTCGGCGAGGGCCGTCCGCGAGCGGTGCACGGCCGAGGGTTTCTGCTCGCCGCGCGGGAGGGGCGGACATGTGTCGTGGAAGCGGAAGAAGGCGTCGGCGGTGACGACGAGATGCCGCACCAGCCGGTCGGGCGCCCGGTCCCGGGCGGCGGCCTCGATCGTACGGGGGAAGTCACCGAGCGGGGCGAGGAGGGCGGTCTCGGCGGGATGGTCGTAGCCGGCCCCGTCCGGCTGTGCCTCGACCCCGAGGTCGTGGGCGTTCCGCAGCACGGCACGCGCCCGCGCGTGGGCGTACCGGACGCGGAACAGCGGGTTGGCCTCCCGCTGCGCGAGCAGCCGCCCCGGATCGAGGTCGGGCAGGTCATGGGCGGCGGGCCGCAGCAGGGCCCAGCGGGCGGCGTCGGGGCCGAGCCGGATGAGCAGCTCGTCGGCCGGAACACCGGCGGCCCGGACGGTGAGGACCTCGCCCCCGGGACCGTCGTCCGCCGTCCGCCCCCCACAGGCGGTGACGAGCCCGCGGACGGTGTGGGCGACGAGGGCGGCGCGGATGTCCCCGTCGGCCGTCCCCGCGGCGAACCGGACCCGCTCCCCGGCCAGCCCCTCACCGCACCCGTAACCGGCCCCCTGGGCGAGGACGGTGGCCACGAGAGTCCCGTGGGAGCCGGCATGGAGGGTGATGTTCAGGAACCCGGGAGCGGCGATGTCGACGCGGGCGATGCCGGGGGCGCGGACGAGACGGCGCCGGAGTATCTCGGCGATCCGCAGCGGATCGCCGCCGGGGCTGCCGGGGCTCTGCTGCGCTCCGGCTCCGGCGAGCTGGAGGGCCACGTTGGTGGCGTAATCGCCACACCCGGGCCGCGGCGGAGTCCGCACCGTGACCCGCTCCGGCACGGTCACACACAGTTCGTCGTCCTCGACGGCACGACGCACGGTGTGCAGCACAGTGCGGGAGAGCTGGGCGGGTGTCACGGGACAAGCGTATGGGAGGAGGGGGGTGCCCCCGCGAACCGGTTTCGTCCTTCGGACGCAGATCGGACGCAGAGGTGGTGAACGGGGCGGGGCGCGGGGGCTGGCGCGAACCGGGAGGGGGCCCCGGCACGAGCGGGGAGCGGAGGCGCGGCGCGGGCGGGGCACAGGGCGGGCGTGGTGTGCGCTGGGCGCGGGCGGAGCCCGGTCTGCGTGGTGTGCGCGACATGCGCCGGGCGTCATCGAGGCGGGGCGGTGGCCGGGCGCGGTCGAGGCCGGGGTGATGGTCGCGGTGACCTCCGCACTCGCCCGGTCGCGGGACGAAGTGGGAATGGTCATGGGCGACCGCCACAGTCACCCGACCACGGGGCACAGCGAGGGCAGGGACGGTGACGGTGACCGCGACACTCGTCGGACCGCGGCAGGCCGCACCGGCGGAACCGGTCCGGAGACCGGCACCGGGTGCACGACCGGCCGCGGAGACGCCGACCGCCGCACACACGGTGGCCGTGGCCACGCGCACCGGTCGCGGGAAGCGGACCGGCGCACCCGTCACCGGTCGCGGAACACCGCCCACCCCGGTGGCCGGTCGGTCGCCACCACCACGTCCGCGTCGACCACCGTCCGCCGCACCCCGCCGCCGTCATCCGGCAACCCGGACGACTAACCGGTGGGACCCACAACCGGCGCGGCATCACCAGGCGTCGAGGCCCCAGCACCCCCTCGCCTCTTCAGCCGACCCACGAGCTGCACCAGCTCGGTCGGCTCGAAGGGTTTCGCCAGGAACGCATCGACGCCCAGCGCCTTCCCACTGTCCATCTCGTACTGCGTACACGCGCTGATGATCGCGACGGGCACGTGGCACGTCCGCGCATCCGCGCGCAACCGTGATGCCGTATGCAGCCCATCAAGTCTGGGCATCACGACATCAAGAGTGATCACATCGGGCCGCACCTGGTGAACGATCTCCAGGCATTCGGCACCATCGGCCGCGGTCACGACCTCGAAGCCTTCCAGCTCGAGGTTGACCCTGATCAGCTGCCGGATGACCTTGTTGTCGTCTACGACAAGGACCCGGCCGGACAACCCAGGCACAAACTGAAGAGTAGGCGCGCGGCCCCTGCCACGTCCGGGTTTTGCCCACTTCCGCCACGTGCGGGGGACCTTCGCCCCGGAGTCCTGCGCCCCCGCCTCCACATGCGGTATACCCCCCTCCGCTCCCGCCTCCGACCCCCTCCCGCCCGTCTCCCGATAAGCGTTCATGAACACCCCGAGTGAGCTGGTAGGGTTCTACCCGTCGCCAAGAACACCGGCGGCAACGCCCCCGTAGCTCAGGGGATAGAGCAACGGCCTCCGGAGCCGTGTGCGCAGGTTCGAATCCTGCCGGGGGCACCTTGTATGAGGTGCCAGCAGACCCCGCCATCAGCCCAGCAGCTGAGAGCGGGGTCTTCGCGTAGGTACAGGTGGCTGCCTCCCGGAGTGGCCGCGTGACGGAGCCCGTGCACGAGCCGTGGACGGGCTCTCCAGACATCGCCGCAGGTGAAACGGCACCCCCGCCGGCACCGGCCACTTCATCCGTAGGCCAGCCACTTGGTCGATCCCGACCAAGTGGCTGATCTTTGAACTCAGGCGCAGCGCCCGTTGAAGAATGACTGCCATGGTCGCGATCATCCGCACTGCCCTAAAGAAGAGAAGCACCTCAAGACTTGGTGGCGTCGGAGAGAAGACGGGAGCATGCCTCGCTGGGTAATCACCCAGTACCAGGAACACTGGAAGGGCACGCACGTCACTCTGATCATCACTGGAGCCGAGCGTGGCGCCCCACAGATGACCTACGTTGCGCGGGCCAGCAAAGTGCGCGGGCCGGGCGACGACCTGAAGAGGCGAGTTGAGGTCACCAAGCCGTACCGGCTCCTATCCCCCGTACCGTGGGCAGAACTGGAGGTCTTAGTTCCCCAGCTCCCACGCCGCTACCTATCTCGCGACGGGGCTCTGCCGGACGGCGCAGGGAGGCATCTGCTGCAAGCCCTGAGTCAGCGGGCCAGCGACGTCGTTCCTCACCTCCATGCTCTCGGAGCAGGGAGCAGGCCATCACTTGCCCTGACACCGACCGCCAAGTTGCTCATAGATGAACGTGACGCGACCCTCACCTTCGTGCGCATGACGGACTTCGACCTTGACGAGTTTGTTAGTTGGGACCAGCCATACGAAGACGATGACGTTCCATTTGTTGCTCGCACCCAAATGCGTAACGGCCCGTCACACGAGGACGACCTGATTGCGTACGACGCGCAACGCTTTCGTGATTGGCTGGGGCCAGAAGACTGGCCGAACAGGGCCGCATGGACCGGCTTCAGCCAAGGGGAGCAACGACTAGTCATCTACAACGCCAACCGCAAAGCCGCAGAAGAGACACTCGGCGTCGACCTGATTTACTATCACGAGTCACGCGCTTGCTTCGTCATGGTCCAATACAAGCGGATGTCGAAGGGCAGCGGGAAATCGGACTGGCGCTACTACCCGAACAGCGACAATAACCTTGCTGATCAACTCGAACGCATGCGAGCGATCGACGGCGAGTGCGACAAGCTGAGGCGCGAAGTCGAAGATTACCGCCTCTGCTCTAGACCTTCTTGGTTCAAGCTCTGCCAAGGGGACTCCCTTATGCCGGATGCGAGAAGCCTGGCGCTCGGGATTTACCTAGATCGCGAACATTACGATCAGCTACACAAGAGGTTCCAATCCCCAGGCAGCGCTCGGTCTTTTAGCCGAAAGACGGTTGATTGCTATCTCGACAACACCGAGTTTACCGATCTCGTCGCCGGTGGCTGGATCGGCACCACAGGGTTTGGCACACAAGGAGTGCAACGCCAGCTCGAACTGAGTTTGAGCGGCAGTCGCGAGGTGGTATTTACCGCGGTGACTGGCGCTTCGCTTTCTAAGCGCGAGCGGATGCAGCGTAGGCGGGAGCGCGGGGCGAACCAACGCCTTTGATGATGGCACGTGCACCTGCTGAGGGGCTTCTGGAGATGTGTCCGCCCAGGAGTCTCCAATGTGTACGCAGAGATGGATCGACCACGACTACCGGCACGATGCCGATCACGAGGATCGCCATCCGGAGAGACCGCTGCGGGGGCAGCACCGCCTCATCGGTGCACCCCCACGTCCTCAATGAGTGGTCTAGCGTGACGGTGAGCACTGCCCCTTGTACGCGCCGTCCCGAAGGAGAGGCCCCACGTGCACATCGCGCCCCTCAGCCCCGAGGACCCAACCGAGCTCGGCGGGTACGAGCTGCTCGGCAGGATCGGACAAGGCGGCATGGGTCAGGTGTACCTGGGGGAATCGCCGGGCGGAGAACCGGCTGCCGTCAAGGTGATCAAACCGTCTGTCGTGGACTCGCAGACGCGGCAGAGGTTCGCGCAGGAAGTGGAGATCCTCAAGGCGGTCTGGGGCGCGCGGATCGCCGCCCTGATGGACGCCGATGTGGAGGCGGACCCACCCTGGCTGGCCACCGAGTATGTCGAGGGACTGGACCTGAGCCGGCATGTGGGCACTCACGGTCCGTTGCCCGCCCTACTCACCGCCTCTCTGGGCGCGACGCTCGCCGAGGCGCTGGCGACCGTGCACAAGCAGGGTCTGCTGCACCGCGACCTCAAGCCCGCGAATGTGCTTCTCGGCCCCAACGGCCCGAAGATCATCGACTTTGGGCTCGCGGTGTTCGCCGAGTCGAGCGTGTCGCTGACTTCCCCGAACACGGTCGTCGGGACGCCTTCCTGTATGCCCCCCGAGCAGGCGAACGGCGAAAGGCCGCTGACTCCAGCGGTCGACGTGTACGCCCTGGGTGCCGTGCTGCTGTTCGCCGCCTCGGGCCACCTCCCCTACCGGGCCGACAACATCCACGTCCTGTTCCATCAGATCGTCGATCCCACGACCGCTCCGGATCTGTCCGGGGCTCCGGAGGGACTGGTGCCGCTGCTGACAACGATGCTGGCCCACCAGGCGCAGGACCGGCCCCCGCTCGACGATGTGGTGCAACAGTGCCGGACGCTGATCGAAGCGCATGGGCTGAAGGTTGCCCAGGCGCGGCGCAGGCTCACCAGCTACACAGCCGCTCCAGCACACCTCCTGGACGAGTTGCTCGCCGTCCCCCGAACCGAGGCGTCATCGCAGGCGCTCTCGAATGGCCAGCGGGTATCGGTTTCCCAGGCACCCTCGGAGGCGGCCAACACCCTGACTGACGCTCCGCCCGGCCGACAGCAGCCACCAGTACCGCCTCCCGGCGCCCCGAGCCACCCTGACCGCGCTTCCGCAGACGCCCCCGCCACACGGCCTCCCGTGCGCCCGCAGGACCGCAGCGGTGCCGGACGGCGATCGCTGCGGCACAGTGCCCAGGCCCGTATCACCGCACAGCGGCTGCGCGAGGCATACGCCGCCAGTACGCCCTTCTGACCAATACGCCCGTCTGACCCGCGATACTGAACGGGCCCTTGACGGGCGCCATGTACGACAGAACCGCCTCAGGAGGCCACGGGTGACCGCCGTCCAGACCAGCGCAGAGTTCAGTGGCGCCACAGCGGACCGGCCGGTGCAGGAGCAGGAGCAGTACCCGGCCGGTGCCCAGATCCTCGTACGGGACGAGGAGTGGCTGGTCAGGAGCTCCGCGCCGACGACGGACGACGGCACCCGGCTCGAAGTCGTCGGGGTGTCGGAGTTCGTACGCGACCAGGAGGCCGTCTTCTTCTCGGGCCTGGACCGGATCGAGCTGCTCGACCCGCGCGACACCCAGCTGGTCCGGGACGACTCGCCGAACTACCGGCGCTCCCGCCTGTTCCTGGAAGCCGTGTTGCGCCGCACCGCGCTGCCCCAGTCCGAGCGCCGCCTCGCCCTGGCCGACTCGTTCCTGCTGGATTCCCTGCCCTACCAGCGGCGCCCTGCCGAGCTGGCCTTGTCCGGCGCCAACCTCCGACCGCGTCTGCTGATCGCCGACGTGGTGGGCCTGGGCAAGACCCTGGAGATCGGCTTGACGCTCGCCGAGCTGATCCGCCGCGGCCGGGGCGAGCGCATCCTCGTCGTCACCCCGCAGCATGTGCTGGAGCAGTTCCAGCAGGAGCTGTGGACCCGGTTCTCCATCCCCCTGGTACGGCTGGACTCGGTCGGCATCGAGCGGATCCAGCGGGAGATCCCGGCCGGCCGCAACCCCTTCACCTCCTTCAAGCGGGTCATCGTCTCCATCGACACCCTGAAGAACGCCGACCAGTACCGGCACCATCTGGAGCAGATCCGCTGGGACGCCGTCGTCATCGACGAGTCGCACAACCTGATCAATCGCGGCTCCCTCCGCAACCAGCTCGCGCAGATCCTCGCTCCCCGCACCGACGCTCTGATCCTGGCCTCCGCCACCCCGCACAACGGTGACGCCAGGTCGTTCGCCGAGCTGATCGGTCTGCTGGACCCTGCGGCGATCCGCGACCCGGAGAACTACCACGCCGACGACATCAGGCACCTGTTCATCCGCCGCACCAAGATCAGCCCCGAGGTCCGCGAGCAGATGAAGGGCCAGTGGGCGGACCGCGGCCCCTCACAGTCGGTGCATTGCCAGGCGACCCCCGCCGAGGAGAAGGTCTTCGAGGAGCTGGCGTCCGTCTGGCTCCCCCACGACGGCAGCCCCTCGGTCAGCTCGGTCCCCCTCTTCCCGTACACGCTGCTGAAGTCGTTCCTGTCCTCCTGCGCGGCGCTGAGGGCCACCGTCTCCGCCCGCATCAAAAGCCTGGAGAAGAAGGACGACCCGCGGGCCACCGCTGCCGAACTGGCCGCCCTGGGCCGGTTGTCGGAGCTGGCTGCCGAGCTCACCGAGTCCGACTCCGCGAAGTTCTCCGCCCTGGTGCACCAGCTCAAGGAGGAGATCGGTGTCGGCCCCACCTCCGGCGCGCGGGTTGTGGTCTTCTCCGAACGCGTCCAGACCCTGGAGTGGCTGGCGAGGGTGCTCCCGGCCGCACTCGGCTTCAAGGGCCGGGCGGCCCGCGACTGCGTCCGCGTCATGCACGGCGGTCTCTCCGACGAGCAGCAGATGGCCCGGGTGGAGGAGTTCGGCCTGGCCGACACGCCCGTACGGGTGCTGCTGACCGGTGATGTGGCCTCCGAGGGCGTCAACCTGCACCGCCAGTGCCACCAGCTGGTGCATTACGACGTGCCGTGGTCGCTGATCCGCATCGAGCAGCGCAACGGCCGTATCGACCGGTACGGGCAGGCCCGGCCGCCGCAGTTCCGCGCGCTGATCCTGACCAGTGAGGTCGAGGGCGCCAAGGACGACACGGTCGTCGCCGAGCGGCTGCTGGGCCGTGAGGACGAGGCCCACCGCTCACTGGGCACAGCGGAGGCCGTGACCGGCCTGTACCGGGCGGAGGCGGAGGAGAAGTCCCTCATCCAGGACCTGCTGCGCGGGAAGACCGTGGACGAGTCGCTGGACTCCCGCCGCCCCGGCGCGGACGACGAGGACACGGGCATGGACGACTTCCTGGCCGACTTCTTCGGCCCGGTCGGTGAGGAACCGGCGGACCGGGCCGACCCGGCGGACTCCGCGGGCATGAGCAGGCCGGACGCGGCCTCGACGGCGTCCGGGCGCGCCGAGACGTCTCCCGTACTCCCCCGTCTCTTCGACTCGACCGCGCACTTCCTGGACGAGGCGCTGGGCGAGGTCTACCCCGACGCCCACACCCGGCTGGAGCTGGACCGCGACCCGCAGTCGGGGCTGCTCTCCTTCCAGCCGCCCCCGGATCTCGTCCACCGCCTCAAGGCCCTGCCCATGGACTACCTCCGCGAGCAGCGGCTGCGCGAGCGGCTTCTCGTCACCTTCAACCGCCGCCTCGCGGAGCACTCCCTCCAGCGGGCCCGCGAGTCATCCACCTCCAGCTGGCCGGAGATCTCCCTGCTGACGGACCTGCACCCGGTCGTCGAGTGGCTCACCGACAAGGTCCTCGTCCGCCTGGGCCGCCAGGAAGCCCCGATGATCACCGCGAACGTGGCGGAGCCGATCTACCTCGTCCAGGGCGTGTACTCGAACAAGCTCGGCAAACCCACGGTCGTCAAGTGGATGGGCGTGACGCGCAGGGGCGCGGTCGACGACGACATGGTGTCCTTGCTGCGTCGCTGCGGGGTCGACCCGACAATGGCCAACAAGCGTCACTACCGCGCCCCCGAGCCCCTGCGCGAGGCCCTGCCCAAGATCCTCGGCACGGCGGAGGCGTTCCTCGACGAGCGGCGCGACGCCTGGGACGAGCCGCTGCGCGAGCCCATCGCGGCGTACAAGAGCCGGCTCGCCACCTGGCACCAGCCGACCCTCGCCGGGGAGCGCGCCAAGGAGCGCCTGGCCGACCTCGCCGACTCCCTGCTGACGACCGGCCGGCCGCTGCTGCGGGTCCTGGCGGTTCTCCTGCCCGACCCCGATCGCAAGCCGGACGCCGCCCGCAAGCGCGACCCTGATGAGCCGCCGCCCGTCGTCCTCGGTCCCCCGCCGCTGTCCGTGCCCGCCGCTTGGTGGCTCTCCGCCCCCGTGACCCGCTGAGAGAAGCTGTCATGACGTACGACTCCCTGGTCAACCGCGGCGACTACTTCTCGGCCCACTACCTGGCCGAGGTCTTGCCCAAGGACCTCAAGTCGGGCCTGCTGCAAACGTGGAAGGAGCGCGAGGAGGCCGCGAAGCCCCCCGCGCGGACCGACAGCACCCCGGAGCCCGGACAGCCCGAGGCAGCAGCGCCCGGTGGCGGCGAACTGCCCGTGACGCCACGGACCGGGCTGCGGGAGCTGCGCCGCTCCTACTTCAGGGCCCGCTCCTTCTTCGCCCTCCCCGAGAACGAGGACGGCATCGTCGCCGTACGAGACACCGACGACGACGCGCTGACGTACGACGCGCCGGAGTGGCGGGAGCGGGTGCGGGCCCTCAACGCCGAGGTGCTGCGCGCCCTCGGATACGACGCGAAGCCGCGCACGCTCACGGTGGAGCGCGCGCGGCAGACGTACGAGGTCCCCGTCGCGCACGCCGAGAAGGGCCTGGTCGCCCTGGACTGCGGCTGGGCGGCCGAACCGGACGCCGCCCTCGACTCCGAGGGGCGCGGACGGCTGTTGGAGGAGGTCGTGCTCGACGGCTCGACCACCCTCACCACGGGCTCGAAACTGGCCTCGTTCCTGTTCGCCTGCGAGGAACCACCCCGGTACGTGCTGCTCCTCGGCGGCGGGGTGATCGTCCTCGCCGACCGCGCGGTGTGGGGCGAGGGCCGCTACCTCGCGGTCTCCCTGGACACGGCGTTGCAACGCAACGACACCAAGGCGGGCGGCGAACTCGACACCGTGGCCGCGCTGTTCGGCGCGGACTCGCTGCGCACCCCGGAGGAGGGCGGCGAGAACCCCCTCGCCGAGCTCCTCGGCAAGTCCGCGAGGCACGCGGTGGGCGTCTCCAGCGACCTGCGCGACGGGCTCCGGACGAGCGTCGAGCTGATCGCCAACGAGGTGCTGGCCCGGCTGCGCGAGCAGGGCATCCGCCCCGAGGACATCGGCGAGCTCCAGGAGCTGGGCCGCCAGTTGACCCGCGAGTCACTGCGCTATCTGTACCGCATCCTGTTCCTGCTGTACGCCGAGGCCCGCCCCGAGCTGGGCATCCTGCCCGCCGACTACCCGGAGTACCAGCAGGGGTACGGGTTGGGCCGGCTCGGCGAGCTGATCGCCGACCGGCAGCCGGTCGGCGAGAAGGCCCGCGAGGGCGTCTACCTGTACGAGTCCCTGGACCTGCTCTTCCGCAAGGTGCAGGACGGCTACCGCCCGCGCCGCACCCACGGCGTGGAAAACGAACCGGTGGGCGCGAAGACCAGCGAGGACATCGGCCTGCGCTTCGAGCCCCTGCACAGCAAGCTGTTCGAGCCGGAGTCGATCCGCCTGATCGGCGCCGACACCCTCCCCGACCCGCGCCACGACTCCGACGAGGCCCTCGCCCAGGGCGAGGCCGTCCGCTACCTCGACACCCGGCTGCGCAACGCCACGCTGTATGAGGTGCTGCACCGCCTGATGATCACGCGGGGGAAGAAGGGCGAGCGCGGCGGCTTCATCTCGTACGCCCAGCTCGGCATCAACCAGCTCGGCGCGGTGTACGAGGGCCTGATGTCGTACAGCGGCTTCATCGCGGGCGAGGAGCTGTACGAGGTCGCCAAGGGCGGCGACCCGAAGGACGGCTCGTGGCTGGTGCCGAAGTCGAAGATCGACGAGTATCCGGACTCGGTGTTCGTCACCCGCCGCGACCGGGACACGGGCGAGGTGCTGCGGGCCCGGTACGCGCCGGGGGAGTTCGTGTACCGGCTGTCGGGCCGCGACCGGCAGACCTCCGCGTCGTTCTACACCCCCGAGTCGCTGACCAAGGTCACCGTGCAGCTCGCCCTCCAGCACCGCCTGGACCAGGACGGCACGACCACGGAGGCGCGGGAGCTGCTGGAGTGGCGGATCTGTGAGCCGGCGCTCGGCTCGGGCGCCTTCCTGAACGAGGCGATCAACCAGGTCGCGGCCGAGTATCTGCGGCGCAGGCAGGGCGAGCTGGGACGGTCGATCGACACCGATCAGTACGCCGTGGAGTTGCAGAAGGTCAAGGCGTACATCGCGCTGCACAACTCGTACGGCGTCGACCTCAACGAGACGGCCGTGGAGCTGGCCGAGGTCTCCCTGTGGCTCAACACCATGCACCCGGGCATGGAGGCCCCCTGGTTCGGCCTCCACCTACGGCGCGGCAACTCGCTCATCGGGGGGCGGCGCGAGGTGTACGCGGCGGAACGGCTGAAGAAGGGCGCCTGGCTGGGCGCTACTCCGGAGCGCTTCCCGCTGGCGGACGCGCTGGGGGGCGGCGAGCGGTTGCCGGAGGGCGCGGTGCACCACTTCCTGCTTCCGGCCAAGGAATGGGGCGCGGTCGCGGCCGAGAAGGAGGCGAAGGCGCTCGCGCCGGAAGCGGCGAAGACGCTGGCCGCGTGGCGGAAGGCGATCACGAAGTCGCCGACGGCCAAGCAGACGGCCCGCCTTCAGGGGCTGGCCCGACGGGCCGAGTACCTGTGGGGGTTGGTGGTCCGGCGGCTGGAGCTGTCCGAGCGGGACATCTCGCGGCGGATCGGGGTATGGGGCGCGGAGGACGACTGGCTGCGGAAGCCGGAGGTCGCGGTGCAGCGAGAAGCCGTGCTGGCGGATCTGCTGGCGGCGGACACCCCGTACTGGCGGCTGAAGACGCTGATGGATGCGTGGTGCGCGCTGTGGTTCTGGCCGGTGCAGAGTGCTTCGCTGCTGAACGGTACGCATGAGCACTACGCGCGGGCCGAGGCGCTGGCGGAGCGGGCGGCGGAGTTCGAGGCGGGGGCGGGGGTCGTTCCGGATGCTGCTGGTGATGATGCCGTGGCCGAGGAGGACTCCGGGGTCTTGTTCGCTTGGGAGGCGGATGCGCTGCCCGGCTTTGTCGCCGAGCCGAAGCAGATGGCTCTGACGCGTGACTCGCTCTCCCGCCGCCGCAAGGGCCGTCGCGAGGAGCAGATCAAGGGCCAGCGTCGGCCTGTCATCCCGCTGGCCAATCTGGAGGATTGGATCCAGTTCGCGGAAGCGTTGCTGGGCACGCAGGACGTGCCGAGCGAGTCGCTGGTCTCGACGTTTGAGACCCTGGACGACCTCTCCGTGTACGAAGACGAGCTGCCCGAGTGGATGGGAATGGACCGCTTCCAGTGGCTGGAGACGCGGTTCCCTTGGACGGCGGTCGCGAAGGATGTCGCGAAGGGGCAGGGGTTCTTCCACTGGGAGTTGGAGTTCGCGCAGGTATTTGCGCGGGGTGGGTTTGATTTGCAGGTGGGGAATCCGCCGTGGGTAAGGCCGAGGTGGCAAGAGGACTTGGTTTTGGCGGAGCTGGAGCCGTGGTTCGTGCTGGCAGACAAGCCCAGCGCGGCGGAATGGCGCCTCCGCAAGGAAGACGTTCTGGCCGCACCGGCCGATGGTCAAGGTTTCCTCCTCAACGAACTGGCCGCCCACGCGGGGGCCGTCGCCACACTGGGCAGCCCGTCTACATATCCGCCCCTTGTCGGTACCCAGGGCGACCTCTACCGAGCTTTCATGGCGCGGGTGTGGCAACACATCGCAATGCGCGGCAGTGCGGGCCTGATCCACCCGGACACGCATTTCGGCGGCGCACGAGAGGGCGCTATCCGGGCTGCGGCGTATCGGCATCTCCGGGTCCATGGGCATTTCGTCAACTCATCCAGATGGGCGTTCGATGATCTGAACTGGTCCCAAGAGTTTGGAATGCACATCTATGGCACACCACAGGACCCCGATTTCTTGCACCTCAGCGAGCTCCGTGGTGCCGACGTCCTGCCCGATTCGCTAGCCCACGACGGTGTGGGAGCGACGCCCGGTATCAAGCACAACGGCTCGTGGGACATCCGGCCGCACCGCAAGCGCGTGGTGCGCGTGGACACGACATTGTTGGCCAGTTGGCAGGCCCTGACAGGATCGGCGAATGAGGCAGCACAAGCCCCTCTGCTGTACCCGGTCCTCGTTGGTGAGCAAGGGGCGATCGAGGCGCTGGCCACATATGGCAACAGCCTGGCCGACCACCACCCAATGATTTCAAGGGGATACCACGAAACCAGCGCGAAAAAGGATGGGCTGATCCGCTGGGGCAATCAGGCTGTTCCCAAGCTCGCAGACGTAATCCTCCAAGGCCCGCACTTTACCTCGGCGCTTCCTTTTTCGAAGGAGCCGAGGATCCCCTGCCGGAGCAACCGGGACTGGGACTTGCTCGTGCCGACGGAACTGCCGGAGGAGTGTGCTCCGGTGACCAATTATGTGCGGGCCACGGATGAGGCGACGTACTTGGCAGCCCAGGATTCCTGGCTCGGCAGGCCATTCACCGCGTACTTCCGGCTGGCCTGGCGCATCATGATCCCCTTCGATAGCAGCCGCTGCCTACACGCCGCTCTCATTCCTCCTGGCCCGGCTCACATTCATGGCGTGCACAGCATGGCGTTGTCAAGTAATCGTGCAACAGTCCTCAATGCAGGATTTTGGGACGCCCTTCCGCTGGACTACCTCCTACGGATCACTGGCCGGGCAAATCTCATGACGGGCGAAGCGTTGAAGATGCCAGCCCCCGATCCGAAACACCCCCTCGCCTCGGCCCTCCTCCTGCGCACCCTCCGCCTCAACGCTCTTACCTCCCACTACGCCCCCCTCTGGTCGGAGCTGTTCGATCGCCGCTGGGCAGGCTACGAGGATTGGGCCAACCCAAACTGGCCATACCTGAAGCCTCTCGCCGCCGAACTCAAGCCAACCTGGGAGTACAACACTCCCCTCCGCACTGAGCACCAGCGCCGCGCCGCACTCGTCGAGTTGGACGCTCTCGTAGCTGTCTGGCTCGGTATCACCGCTGACCAACTCTTCGCGATCTTCAAGTCCCGCTACCCGCAGCTCTACGCCTACGAGTCGGCAACCTACTTCGACGCCAAGGGGCGCAAGATCGCGGCCGACTTCAACACCTTCGGCCATGGGCAGAGCAAGCAGGACTACCTCGACCTCCTCGCCCACCTGGAAGACCCGGAGCGCACCCCGCCCCCGGCTGGCTACTCGGCCCCCTTCTACAAGGCGGACCGTGAGGCCGAGATGAGAGCCGCGCACGCACACTTCCAGGCGCGGCTGGATGCGGAGATCGCCGCCGGGCGATGGACGCCGCCCGTCCGCGAAGAGGCGAAGGCATAGTCGAAGGCCGTTGGCTCGGCACAGGGCTGCCCCTGACATCGTGGTGTCAGGGGCAGCCGTTCAATGTCTCTGGCGGCGACTCTTATCGGCCCGCGAAGTTGACGAACGCGGCCCAGGCGGCAGCACCGACCCTGAGGCCGGGGCGGGCTACGTCCTTGGAGTCGCGTATGTGGACAGCGTGGAGACAGGAAGCCACCTCGACACATTCGCCACCCGCTCCGCTGCTGTGGCTGGACTTATGCCATTCCATGGCAACTTCGACGCATTCGCCGCCTTCCTCACTGCTGTAGCTGCTCTTGGCCCAAACAAGCTCAGATGCGCACTCCCGAACCCTGGCTTTCATAGCTCTCCCAGCAGCTCCTCAACGTAGTTGAGCGACGCCTGAGGCGTGAGCGCCTGTGCACGTAGCATTCCGTACTTGATCTCAAGCCCCTTCACGAGCCGTCGCTCGGTGTGTACGTGGCTAACGTTCTGAACCTCAACATAAGCGATCCTGCGCCCTTCACCTGTCTCGATCAAGGTGAAGGGACCAGCAAGTCCAGCATTCTCTTCGCTACCCAGAGGCATGATCTGGATCTCAACCGTCCGCTTCTGTCCGGCCAGCAAGAGCTGCTCCATCTGGCCACGCAACACGCCCCGGCCGCCGATCGGCCTTCGAAGTACCGACTCATCGATGACGAAGCTCATCAACGGCTCGGGACGTTTGGCAAACACCTCTTGACGTGCGAGGCGGGCCGCAACTCGATGCGCGATGGAATCCACGTCCAATGGTGGACGCATCATTCCGAACACCGCCCGTGCGTACTCCCTCGTCTGCAACAACCCAGGCGCCGCCTGGTTCGCGTACACATGCAGCTCGACCGCCTGCGCCTCCAACCGCGCCGCGTCCTGGAAGAACGGCGGATAATGCGCCTTCTCCATCTCCCCCTTCATCTCCAGGAGGACACCGCCCGCGTCCAGCAGCTCGTCCGCCCGGTCGATCAACCGGGGCGGCGGGATACGCCGCCCCTGCTCGTATGCGGCGATCGTGGACACCGAGTACCCGACCATCGACGCGAACTCGGGGCGTTCCAGCCCCGCCCGCACCCGGCAGCACTTGAGCTGCCGCCCGAACACCCGCACAATGCCCGAGTTGACCTCTGGTTCCGCACCCGCCTCCGCCCCCGGCTCAGGCTGCTGCCCCTCGCCGAGGCCCGCCACGCCGTCGCTCTCCACATCTGTCGGTTCGCTCATCTCCATCAACCGCCTCCCCGGCCAACGCGCCCCCGCGTCGGCCCGTCACGCTCCGCCCCGCCTACACGCGCGCCTCGGCCACATACAGCGACAGCCCGTGTGCGCGTCGTATCTCGTCACGCTAGGACCAGGGCGGAAGCGTGGGCCATATGAACAGCGAGAATTCCCCCGCACAGGGGGTCACCAGCCAGGCTCACAAGCCCGCTCCCGCCGAGGCCCACCCGGCCCGGACCAACCACCCCCACTTCCTCCGCGAGTTCTCCATGCGGTTCACGTCCTCGCGGCACGGCGCTCGCCTCGCCCGTCGGCTCGTCTCCCACCGGCTGGACACCTGGGGCCACCCGTACGACGGCCGCCTCAACGAAACACTGACACTGATCAGCGCCGAGTTGGCCGCGAACGCCATCCGCCACGGGCACGTACCCGGCCGGGACTTCCGCGTCCGCCTGACCGAGACCGGGGACGCGCTCCGCGTCGAGGTCCCCGACACCCGCACCGAACGCGTACCGCCGCTGACCGCCCACGAGCCGCCGGGCGACGTCGAGTCGGGCCGGGGTCTGCTCATCGTCGCCCAGCTGGCGACCCGTTGGGCGGTCACCCCGCGCGTCAGCGGACCGGGGAAGACCGTATGGGCGGAGCTACGCCTCCGGTGAAGGACGTGTGACCGACACCAGCCGATTTCGCGCCAATGACCAGCGGTTTCCGGAATCTAACGCGCCCGTTGTCAGTCCCGCGGACTAACCTCGTGCGCTCCGTGCGGGCATGCGCCCACGCGGCCCGTCCACACTGCGGAAGCCCAGGGGGAAGCGCCGTGACCACCACACCCAACGACGGGACCGGATACCGGATCTCCATCCTCGACGAGGACCCGTTACGCGCCCGTAAGGAGGCGCGCGAGCTCCTCGCCGAGATCGCCGACGCCGATCCGGGCGCGACCCTGGACGTCCCCCGGCAGCGCATGCCCGGGGGTACGGACAAGGGCGGGCTGTCCGTCGACACGATCGGAGTGTTGATCAGTGCCGGCTCGCTGGTCGTGGCCGGGGTACAGCTCTGGCTGGCCCGCGTACCGCAGCGGACGATCGTCGTCAGGCGGCCCGACGGCGCGACCCTCCAGATCACGGGCAAGGATGCACGCGAGGACGACGAGCGGATCGCGCGGTTCTTCGCGGCCGACGGCGAGCCCGCGGCCAACCACGAGGACGACGACGGCGACGCGACGACGGCGGGCTGAGCGCGCATGACCGACAACGACCGGTACGCGATGCTCGTCGGCGTCTCCACGTACGACAGCGACGCCTACCCCGATCTCCCGCCCGTCCGCGCCGATCTGCATTACATGCGGGCGGTGCTGGAGAACACCGAGATCGGCATGTACAACGACTGCGCGATGGTCGCCGAGCCGACCCGCGCCGAGATGCTGCACGCCATTGAGACGTTCCTGGAGGAGCGGCAGCCGAGCGAGACGGCTCTGCTGTACTTCAGCGGGCACGGCGAGTTCTGCGAGGACGACAACCAGCTGTACTTCCTCACCCGGGACGCCGACCCCGACGACCTGCCGGGCACGGCCGTACCGGCACAGTTCCTGGAGCGGGTGCTCCAGTCCTGCCGTGCTCCGTCGAAGCTCGTACTGCTGGACTGCTGCTCCAGCGGGTCCGTCGTCCAGGGCTGGATCGCCAAGGGCGCCCCGGGCGACGCTGACGAGCGGCCCGTGCCCAGCACCCTGCTGCGGCCGACGGGCGTGTACTTCATCACGGCGTCCGACGCGCTGCAGTCGGCCTCCGCGATGGCGCCGCCCGGCTCCACGCTCGGCACGTCCCGGTTCACCGGAGAGATCGTGGAGGGGCTGCGGAACGGACACATCAAGGGCGGCGGCTGGATCAATCCGGACGACCTGTTCGAGTACCTGACGGCTCAGATGACGCGCAAGGGCGTGCCCGAGGAACAGCGCCCCACCAAGTCCACGTTCCGCGCCACGCGGAGCCTGCCTTTCGCGCTGTCCGTGGCGCGTCCCGTCCACCTCCCGACGCCACCGCGTGACGCGATGGAGGGGGCGCAATCGCAGCCGTCCCCCGCCCTGCTGAAAGCCCGCCAGCTGGCGTTGCTGGACGCGCGGGACGGCGTGGACTGGCAGCGGCTGCTGCACTACTACGTGCAGTGCCTCACTGCCGAGGCGGCGGCCGGGATGCTGCCCGACCGCGACAAGGAGCGGGACTCGGGGTATTTCCTGCTGGGCAGGGACGAGGAGATCATCCAGTCGGGGCGAGGTTCGACCTTTCGGGCACCCGGGAAACTGTCCAGGCCCCAGGCCAGGCGAGGCCGGGACGACGGCGACGCGGGAACGCAGCAGGAGTACTGGTACGGCTATCCCGCCGTCACGCTCCCCGTCCGCGAGGGAGGCGGCCGGGGGCGCCGTACGCCGGTGATGATCGCGCCGCTGCTGGTCCAGCAGATGGAACTCGCGCCGGACGAGAACGGCCAGGACGTACTGCGGCCGACCGGGGTGCCGTCCCTGCACACCGGTGTCATCTCGGAACTGCTCGACACGGACGACGCGGCCGACCTCATCGCCGGCTGGCAGCCGACCTGGCAGGAGGGCAACGACACGCAGATGCTGCGGGCCGTGCGGCAGTTGCTGGAGGAGCTGAAGCTGCCGGAGCTGGAGCCGCTCGATCCGTCCGCGCTCAGTGAGCGGACCGTGAATGAGGCGCTGCGGCCCGGCGCGCACAACGCGGCCGTCCTGCTGGTGCCGTCCGGCGTGGAGGCGAACGCGACGCAGGGTCTGGTGGACAACCTGCTGCAGATGTCGGCGCGGACCGGGCAGATCCCCGGCACCGCGCTGGACGCGCTGCTGAGCGGCGGTGAGGAGGAGGCGGGGGCGGGGTCCCCGGCCGTCGTGGTGGCGCCAGGGCCGTGCAACGAGAGTCAGGAGCTGGTGGTCTCCTCGGCGATGACGCGTGCGCTGACGGTGGCCACGGGGCCGCCCGGCACGGGCAAGAGCGAGGTGGTCACGGCCACCGTCACCACCTGTGTCGCCGCCGGGCAGTCCGTGCTGGTCGCGTCCACGAACAACGAGGCGGTGGACGTCGTAGCCGAGCGCTGCGATGCCATCGCGCCGGGGCTCATGATGCGGACGGGCAACGCGAAGGCGCTGAAGGAGGAAGCCGAGAAGCTGGAGCGGCTGCTCGGCGAGCCCACCGAGGCCCCGCGGCGGGGTTCGGCGACCGTGGGCGGGGACCTGCGCAACACCCGTACGCGGGCCGACGGGCAGCGGGCGGAGGCGGAACGCCGTGTCGGCGAGGAGGAGCGGCTGCTGGACCTGCTCCGTGAACGGATCGAGCGGGCGGCCGCGCTGGAGCTGCCGCTGACCCTGCTGGAGTCCGCGTGGGCGACTGCGGCGGCCGGGGACGGTACGGCCGCGCTGGGCCGCTGGGAGAGCAGGGCCCGGAAGGCGGCCGGGGCCGGCCGGTGGCTGCTCGGCGGGTGGCGCAGGGCACGGGCTCTGGCCGCGCTGGTCACGGCGGCCGGCGCCCCGGAGGGTGACGGCCCGCTGTGGCCGGGGTGGGCGAACCAGCGGCCCGTGCCGCCGGAGTTGCTGGCGGCCCTGGCGGACGCGGTGGCCGTGGAGCGCCGACTGCGGGAGCTCGTACCCGGGCACACCGAGTGGGACGAAGACGGGCTGAAGCAGGTGCGGCTGGAGACGGCGGGTGCCCTGTCGGAGCTGTCCGCGGAACTGTCCCGGGCGGTGTCGGCGGAGGCACTGTCGCGGGCACAAGGGCTGATGGGGCAACGGCTCCAGGCGCTGCGGAGCCGTCGGGGGCTCCGGAAGAGCCAGCAGAACCTGATGGCGCACCTCAAGGGATGGGCGATCAGCACCCACTCAGTGCGACAGCTCGAACTCGCCCCGAAGCTGTTCGACCTCGTCATCATCGACGAGGCCAGCCAGTGCTCCATTCCGTCGGTGCTGCCGCTGCTCTTCCGGGCCCGGCGGGCGCTGATCATCGGCGACCCGATGCAGCTGGGCCACATCACCAAGATCGCGCCGCAGCAGGAGCGGCAGGCGAGGTTCAGGGCCGGGCTGAGCGCGGCACAACTGGAGGACCACCGGCTCGCGTACCACGTGCACTCCGCGTACCACGCGGCCGCGCAGCATGGCGACGCCGCGCTGCTGCTCGACGAGCACTACCGCTGCCATCCGCGGATCGCCGATGTGGTCAACGGCTACTGCTACGCAGGGCAGTTGCAAGTGCTCACCGACGTACGGCGGCAGGTTCCGGCACTCGACCCGGTGGGGGCGGCCGATCCGGCGCCGGTGCTCGGCTGGGCGGACGTACCGGGCGGCGAGTCGGCGCGGGGCAGTGGCGGACAGTCCTGGCGCAACGAGGCCGAGGCCGAGGCCGTGCGGCGGGTGGTGGACGAACTGCTCGCGCGGCTGCCGCAGGACGCGACGGTCGGCGTGGTGACGCCGTTCCGGGCGCAGAAGCAGGCGCTGGCGCGGGTGTGGCGCGACGACGACCGGGTGCGGGTGGGGACCGTGCACGCGTTCCAGGGCGGGCAGCGCGACGTGATGGTGCTGAGCCCGGTGGCCACGCTCAACACCCCGCCGAGGACGACCCACTGGGTGGCCAGCCAGGTCAACCTGTGGAACGTGGCGATCACACGGGCCAAGTCGCAGCTGATCACCGTGGGCAGCCACGCGTTCTGGCAGGGTCAGAGTGGTCTTCCCGCGATGCTCGCCGGGCGCTCGGCGCCGCTGGGGGCCGATTCCGACCACGGCTCGGGCGCCGGGGACGCCGTCGGCGGCATGCAGAGTGCGGCCGGACCGGGCACCGCGTTCCGCGAGGAGCTCGCCGACCGGCTTCAGCAGTACTTGGGCGAGCGCGGCATCACCGATCTGGAGCGCGCTGCGGTCGTCGGCGGCCATGTGGTGGATCTGCTGTTCACGGTGGACGGAGAGAACACGGCGGTACTGATCGACACGGGGCCGCTGCCCGGCCGGGACCCGGCGAGGCACCTGCGGCTGACGCATGCCCGCAGTGATCTGCTGACCGGGCTGCCGTCCGGTGGGCACGGGGCGAAGGCATGCGAGGTGGGCCGGACGGTGCGGGTGCCGGCGTGGCGGATCATGGCGGGCGCGGAGATGCTGGCACCGCTGTTCGACTGACCCGGTCCACGCCCAGGCGGGCAGGCCGGGTCAACGTCCCAGAAGGCACCGGACGACGTGGGACATGTGCTGGACATTCCCGGCCCGCAGCCAGTCCATGACCTGTCCGGTGCCCTTGCTGGACGAGAGGGGGCCGTCGGCGCAGTCGCGCAGCCAGGTCTCCCCGGCGCCGGCCGAGGCTCCCCTGAACTCCGGTAGATCGCGGATCCCACGAGCCGCCGTTCGGATGCTCGCCGTGCGGTCGGGGCCGCCGTTCAGAACCTTGCACAGTACGAACCAGTCGTCGGTGGTGTAGCGGAGGAGACCCCAAGGCGGGCCTCCGCCGCCCTGCACCTGAGCAAGAGCGGTGACTGGCTGCACGCCGTAGTCGCCATACGCGAGCCGCGACAGGTAGTCGCGGCCGCTCACCCCTACCTCGCTCCACATCTGCCAGTCGGCGCGGGGTTCTTCGTGAAGCTCTCCCAGTTCCAGCATGTCGTCCGTGACCCGGGGGAAGCTCCCGCCGAGAACGGCGGCCGTGCGCCAGGCCGCCAGGGGGTACAGGGCGTCCAGGGCCCGCAGCGCCTCCTTGCCCGCGTCGGGGCGGCCGGGGAGGACGCTGCCCAGGTCCAGCAGCAGATCGACGGGCACGTCGGGGGCGGCCCGTCCCAGGAGTTGGCCAACCGCTTCGGTCGTACGACCGCCCCACTCCCCCGGCACGCCCACACGAATGCCGACCCCGCAGCCATAGCGGTGAGCTGTCCCCAGGGCGGCCGACTGCTGGGCCATGCCGCGCTCGGGCCCGGTCACCGGTCGGAGCAGGCGGGAGAGCCCGGTGCACTCGGCCAGGATCTCCGCGAGCGCCGGTAGCTGCGCCTCCTCGGCGAACGGGGCATCGAGCCAGCCGGGATGACGGCGGTGCGCTCCCCTCACCTTGCTCAGTTCCCTCTGCCAGCGGGCCTTCGTCAGCGCCGACGCGGGCATTCCGGGGCACGGCGGAAGGTTCCACAGCGGGGCAATCGCGGCCTGTATGTCTGGCCGGACATCTTCGTAGGCCATCCGGGCGTGCTGCCGGACGGGTAGGACGGGAACGTAGAGCGGTTCGGCCATCGCGGCTCCCCCTCGGCACTGCCCGCGCGCTTTCCCTTCTCGTCAGGATCGGCGGACGGCAAGACGCCGGAAAGAGGCCCTTTCGGTCCGGATGGCTGGAACCGGCAAGTACCTGGTACAGCTGTGACACAGGATGTACTGTTTGTGATGCTCGGTGGCCGGTCACTTCATGTGAACGGCGCACGTGGGGGACTGAGTACTGTTCAGCCAAGTGCGTGTGATCCGTCCGCCGTGCGCCGGAGCAGTCCGCCGGGTGCTTCGCGCCCCGGCCGTTCACGATTGGCGCGAGGCTTGAACCACCGCTTAACGAGGCTGACGGTGCGCAACTTCCGCACCTTGACCGACACGAAGCTGCCTCTGGGCCCCTTGACCGTGATGGTCGGCCCCAACGCGGCAGGCAAGTCAAACGTTCTGCACGCCCTGGAGTTTCTGGGTGATGTGTCCCGCAAAGGGATCGAGTCGGCCCTGGAAGAACGGGGCGGATTCGACGCCCTGGCCTTCCGCGGCGGCCGGAAGCCGGTGTCGCGCATCACCGTTGGAGTTGAGGGCATCTGGTCCGACTTCGCGTCGGAGGAAGCGCCGGACCGCTACGAGTTGAGAGTCTCGCGCACCCGGCAGCCCGAGGGGGCTCGCAAACGCTACTCGATGTACCGGCGCGAGAGCTTCACGCAGCATCCGGCAGAGGGCACCGAGACGTCGGTGGAGCTGACGAGCGGTTCCTTGACGGTCAGCAGTCCACTGGACGCCGACGGAGCGGACGGGGCGGTCAATGTCGGGCGCATGGCGTCCGCCCTGCACCAGGACCAGCTGTTGCCGCTGACCGACGGCAGCCCATCCGCCCACGTCGTGGGCAAGGTGAGCAGCCACCTTTCCGAGATCCGGGTCTTCGATCCGGACGTCCGGGAGGCCCGGAAGCCCTCTCCCATCACCAAGTCAGGACGAAGCCTGGAGGACAACGCCTCCAACCTGGCCGATTTCCTGAAGACCCTTCGGGACATCAGAGACGAGGACGGTGACCGAATCGTCTGGGAAGCCCTGATGGAAGACGTCAGACGAGTGGTACCGCAGATCCGTGAAATCCACATCGTGGATGTTCCTGGGCACGTCGACCGCATCGCTGTCGAACTGGAGGAAGACGGCCTCCGGGGGCGCACGCGCCTGACCGAGGCATCGTGGGGCACCGTCCGCATCCTGTGCATGCTCGCGATCTTCCATGATCCGAATCCGCCGCTGTTGACGTGCATCGAGGAGATCGACCACGGCATCCATCCGCATGCGCTGAGCCTCCTCGCGGAACGGCTGCGCGAGGCGAGCGAGCGGAGCCAGTACCTGGTCACCACCCATTCGCCGGTCTTCGTCAACGAGTTGGAGCCCGAGGAGTTCGTCCCCTGCGAGCGCCGCCGCAGCGGCGCCTCCGTCATCCCGGCGCGGAAGGCAAGCGACACCCGTCGGGTCGTGGAGGTGTCCGAGTACGAGCCCATGGGGAACCTCTGGTACTCCGGGTCAGTCGGCGGGACGCTGTGAGCCCCGCCCGAGGCCGGCAGCGGTCGGTCATCGTGGTCGCCGGCGAGAGCGAGAACGACCGGAGGGTGCTCCAGCACCTGATACCCGCTCTTTTCCCCAGGTGCCCCAAAGTCGTGACGATCAACGACAAGATCAGGCTCGCGCCCGCCCAATTGCAGCTCAGCCCGCGGATCGACACGTTACGCAAGAACGCGCTGACCAAGGCGGCATCGGTCGGGGCCGAGCTTGCGGGCATCGTCATCCACGCCGACCTGGACAAGGTCTCGGCCGAGACGTACGAGCAGGTCCGGGACAAGATCACGGCCCAACTCCGCAAGAACATCCCCTGCGACACCGCGCTCGCGCTTTCCGCTGTGGAGATGGAGTCCTGGCTGATGCTCTTCCCCGCCGCGTTCCCGAAGGTGAAACGCAACTGGGCCATGCGACCGGAGGACTGCCGGAAAGACCTCACCAAGCTGGCCGACCCCAAGGAGCACCTCAAGAGGCACTTGGGCAAACCTCCGTACCGGGAGTCCGACTCCCCGACGATCATGGCTGCGGCCGTGGAACTCGGCCATGTCAGCGCCCGGCCGAGTGGCAATAACCGGTCGTTCAGGGACTTTGCCGACGAACTGGCAAGCTGGAAGAAGTAGGTATCGGGCTCGTTGCCCAACTTATCGCGGCAGGGGCTGTCAGCACCCCCGTATACCGTGGTATCGATCATCAGGGCACCGGCATCGCAAGGGGGACCGTCGTGAAGCCCACCATGGCCGCCGCGCAGCTGCGCGGCAGTCTGACGCAGTACCTCACGACGACGTACGCCCTCGCCGACGAGGACACCAGAAGCGCCCTCGAACGCTTCCTCGGACATCCCGAGACCGGCATCTTCCGGGGACCCTACCTGCGGATCAGGACACCGTTCCACCTCGCCGAAGACGGCTGGCAGCATGACGTGGAGGGAGCGGCCGGGTTCCCGGGGTTCGTGCCGTGGCGGCACCAGGCGAAGGCGTGGGCGCGGCTGTCCACCCTGCGCGGCGCCGCCCAGCCGACTCTGGTGACGACCGGCACCGGCTCCGGCAAGACGGAGTCGTTCCTCGTTCCCGTACTGGACCACTGCCGGCGGCAGAAGGCCGAGGGGCGGGGCGGAGTCAAGGCGGTTCTGCTGTATCCGATGAACGCGCTCGCCACCGACCAGGCGGGGCGCATCGGGGAGTATCTGGCGCGGCCGGAGTTGGCACAGGTCACCGCGGGCCTCTACATCGGCGACCGGCCCGACACCGACTTCCGGCGAGTGATGACGCGCCGGGAGGAGATGCGAGTGTCCCCGCCCGACGTGCTGATCACCAACTACAAGATGCTCGACCTGCTGCTGCAGCGCGGGGAGGACCGGAGCCTGTGGGAAGGCGCCGACCTCACCTATGTCGTGCTGGACGAGTTCCACACGTACGACGGGGCTCAGGGCACCGACGTCGCGATGCTGTTGCGCCGGCTGGCCGCCGCCACTGGCGCGTCCCGGCCCGGCAGGCCGCTGGGGTCGATCTGCCCGGTGGCGACCTCGGCCACGCTCGGCGAGGGGGCACCGGACAGCGGGGCCGGGGGCGTCCTCGACGTGGCGGCGCGGGTGTTCGGGATGCCGTTCCCCGCTGACGCGATCATCGGCGAGGAGCGGCTGACCGCAGATGAGTTCACCGGATCCGTGGACTACGAGCTGGAGGAGCCGCCCTCCCCGCAAGAAGTGGTGGCGGTATCCGGCGGGCCGGACGTGGAGGCCCAGCCCGACCTGCTGGATCTGGACGCTCTCGCCACGAGGCTGCTGGGCCGCTCCGGGCTGGACGCCTTCCGTATGGGGCGGCTGCTGAAGCGGCACGACTTCACCCATGGCGTGCTGTCCCTGCTGAGCGGGGAGCCGCTGGACGAGTGGGCTCTGCGGGACCGGCTGGCCCGGTTCGGCTACTCCTGGGGCCGCACCGCGCGGGAGAACCCGCGGCTGGTGCTCCAGGCGCTCGGCCGGTTCGTGGCGCTGCTGTCGGCGGCCCGCGACCCGGAGTCCGATGAGCGCAGGCCCCGGCCCCTGCTGCACATCGAGGCGCATCTGTGGGTGCGGCCCGTGACGCGGGTGCTGCGCGGAGTGGGGCGCGCCCCGGAGTTCCGCTGGTACGAGGACGATCGGACCGCCGCCCGGCGGGCCGCGCTGAGCGCCGCGCCGCCCGGCGACGAGGACCCGGACGCCTCGTCCGGGGGCTGGCCGTCGTCCTCCGCGAGCAGCCCGCAGCCGCTGCCCGGTGCCGACACCGCGCCGCGCCCCGCCCAGGTGCACCTGCCCGCCGTGTACTGCCGCAACTGCGGGCGCTCCGGGTGGGCGGCGCTGTCCCCCGAGGCCGATCCGCAACAGCTGGTGACGGCGCAGGACCGCATCTGGCGAGCCGCGGTGGGGCGGGACAAGCGGCGCATCCGCTACTTCATCTCCGCCACCCACGGCGAGCGGCAGCAGGCGCTCGACGCGCTGACCGGGGCGCGGCCCACGGACGGCAAGGGCGACCCGCTGTCGGTCATGGTGCTGGACGGCGGCCAAGGCACCTACCGGCTGCCCACCGCCGGTGATGACGGAGAGCTCGTCGACGCCTGGTTCGCGCGGGCCCTGCTCGACAAGAAGACCGCCGACCGCGCGGCGAAAGACGACCGCTGCCCGGCCTGCCACACCGACAACAGCATCCGCTTCCTCGGCACGGCCCAGGCGGCCCTCGCCTCGGCGGCCGTGACCCAGCTGTTCACCGGCGGCGACATCGCGCTCGTACCGGAAGAGCGCAAGACGCTGCTGTTCAACGACTCCACTCAGGACGCGGCGCATCGCGCGGGGTACGTAGCCAACGCCTCGTACAAGTTCTCGCTGCGTTCGCTCCTCGCCCACAATCTGGACGACTCAGGAGCCCCGACAGCACTGAACGAGCTGATCGGCCATGTCCTGGACTCGGTGGACGACGCGGAGGCCCTGGCCGCCGTGGTACCACCTGATCTGCACGACGAGCCGGGCGTCGACCGTCTGCTGTCCGGCCGCGGCACCGGCGACGCGCGGACCTGGAAGCTGATCGGGGAGCGGCTGGCGTTCGCGACCGTGATGGAGTTCGGGCTGCGCAGCCGCATGGGGCGCACCCTGGAGCTGACGCGCACCGCTGCCGCCGAGGTCGTCGTGGCGGAGCCCGACCGCGTCACGGACCTCGCCCGTGACCTGCATCTGGCTCTGCCCGGGCAGCTGTTGGCGGGAGGGGGCCTGCCCACGCCCGAGCGCTATCTGGCGTATGTGCGGGGGCTGCTCGAGCGGCTGCGGATGCGCGGCGCGGTGCGGCACCGCTGGCTGGACGATTGGATCAAGGAGGCTGGCAGCAACCGGTACCTCATCTGGGGACTCAGGCCGCCCGGCATGCCAGCCTTCCCTGAAGGGGTCGCCCCACCTCGCTTCCTGCTGGACGGGCAGAAGGACCGGTCCGAGTTCGACGCGGTCACAGGGCGCCTGGGCTGGTACCAGGACTGGACCCGCAGGTGCCTGGCGCTGGATGCCGCCGGGGCCGTGGAGTATCTGCGCAGGCTGCTGCCCGCGCTCGCCGAGGAAGGCGTCCTCGCCGTGCGGACCGCCCGCGACCGGCAGACCCGGGTCTACGGGCTGCAGCCGGGGCACATTCAGGTGCGGCTGCTCGGCGACAAGGTCGTCAACAAGGCATTCGTCAGCTGTGAGGACTGCGGCTGGCAGCAAGTGGTAGCGCCCGAGCGGCGCACGCGCTGGTATGGGCACCCCTGCCCCAGGTACCGCTGCGGGGGGCGGCTGACCGCACCACAGCCAGGTGTGCCCCGCAACGAAGCGGGGCTCCCTCACCTCGGCGGCGTCGCGCAGGAGCGGGACTACACCGGCGATTACTACCGCCGCCTCTACCTGACGGGCGGCACGTTCCGTGTCGTGACCGCCGAGCACACGGGCATGCTCAGCCGCCCGGAGCGGGAGCGGGTGGAGCGCACTTTCAAGGCGGGCACGCACTATACCGACCCCAACGTGCTGTCGTGCACGCCGACACTGGAACTCGGCATCGACATCGGGGAGTTGTCCGCCGTACTGCTCGGCTCCCTGCCCGCCGGACCGGCCAACTACGTGCAGCGCGCCGGGCGGGCCGGACGGCACACGGGCAACGCGCTGGTGGTCGCCTTCGGCGGACGCAAGGCACGCGACCTGTACTACCTGGACGACCCGAAGGAAATGATCGCCGGCACCATCCTGCCGCCGGGCTGCTACCTGTCCGCCGTGGAGATCCTCCGCCGCCAGTACACGGCCCAACTGCTGGACCTCGCGGCCCGTGGCGAACTGCGGACGTCCGACGGCGAAGTGCTGGCACCGCTCCCCCGGCTGTCGTCGGCCCTGTTCGGGACCAGCGGATGGTGCCAGGACCTGGCCGATGCCGCGCAGACCCGCGGTGCCGAACTCGCCGAAGAGTTCCTGGCCCTGTTCCCCGAAGACAGCAGCAGGCGAGAGTCCGACGGCTCCGACGGCACGGGCGTCTCGGCGTACGCGGCCGAGGAGCTGCGGGCGTATGCGACCGACGGCATCGTACGTGCCCTCCAGGAGGCCGAGGAGGACTGGACGGGGCGGCGCGAGGAACTGCGGCGCAGGATCTTCGCGATCGACGAGGCCGCCGAGCAGCTGGCCCGGTCGGACGAGACGCAGAACCGGGAGCGGCGAGAGCTGCTGGCCGAGCGCCGCAGCGCCGGGGACCTGCTGCGGGAGCTGAGCCAGTCGAGCGCCCACGCCACCCTGGTGGAGTTCGGTCTGCTGCCCAACTACAGCCTGACCGATACCACCACGCAGCTGGAAGCGACGCTGTATTGGTCCGAGAATCCGGGCGAGGAGGACGACGGACAGGAGGCGGGCACCGAGGAGGGCCCGGCCCGCAAGATCTTCCGCAGTGAGACACGGGACTACGAGCGGTCCCGCAAACTGGCGCTCACCGAGCTGGCCCCCGGCAACAGCTTCTACGTCAACGGCTACCGCCATGTGGTACGTGCCCTCGACATCGGCAGCCCCGATCGCAGGGCCTGGTCGGCATGGCGGCTCTGCCCCGCCTGCGGCTACGTACGCACCGAGCACGAGGACGCCGAGAACAACACCGCCCCATGCCCGCGCTGCGGCAGGCGGGAAATCGCCGACGCGGGCTGCGTGCAGTACGTACTCCAGCCGAGGCGGGTGTTCTCCCGCGACAAGCGGGACGACGCCCGGGTGCGGGACGACCGCGACGAGCGGGACCGTAGGCACTACGCGGTTCTCACCACGGTCGATGTCGATCCCGACCGGCTCGCCCCCGGCTCCTGGCGGCACCACACCGCGGTCTTCGGAGTGGACTTCACCCGCCAAGCGAAGATCCGGACGCTCAATCTCGGGCTGGACCGCGAGGACGGCAGCAGCACGGTGCCCCTGGCGGGACGGGACGTGCGGATCAACCCGTTCTTCGTCTGCACCAGTTGCGGCGGGGCGACCGCCGAAGGGCGTCCCGTAGTGGACGTACCGCAGCACGCGCTGACCGAGTCGGGAGCGGCGAGCACCCCGGCCGCGAGGCACCATCTGCTGTGGTGCCCGCGTCGCCGCGCCGGGGGATCCACTACCGGCGGCGGCTCGGGCGGGCAGGGCAGAGGACAGGATGTGCCGCTGCTGCTCGCGCACGAGCTGACCACGGAGGCCGTGCGCATCCTGCTGCCCGCGTCGATGGCCCGGGTCAAGGAGCGCCTCGCCTCGTTCACCGCCGCCCTGTTCGCGGGCATAGCGGCCCGTTACGGCGGCGACCCCGACCACATCGACATCGCCGAGGCGACGATGCCCGACCACGCGGGCGGCTTGGGCGCGGACTGGCCGAGGCGCTTCCTCGTCGTGTACGACCGGCTGCCCGGCGGCACCGGTTACCTGCACCGGCTCGCGTCCGCCGACGGCTTCCGGGAGGTGCTCCTCAAGGCGCGTGAGGTCATCGAGGAGTGCGCGTGCCGCGTGAAGGGTCTCGACGGCTGCCACCAGTGCCTGCTGCGGCGGGTCCCGGCCGCCGACTACGACAAGGTGAGCCGCAACGAGGTCCGGCAGATGCTCGACGAGCTGCTCGGCGCGGAAGGCGAGCGCTGGCAGACCTCGCCGGTCGCGACGACACGGCACATCCCCCTGCAGCGGCAGGCCGAGAGCGACCTGGAGGTCCTGTTCATCGACACGCTCCAGGACTGGGCCAAACTGGCCGAGTCCAGGGCAGCCGCGGACACGTACACCACATCGGCCGGTACGTACGCCCTCGATCTGCGGCTGACGGCGGCGGACGGCACGACCGTGAGCTGGCGCGTCTCCCAGCAGCGCGCGCTGGACGGCACCCGGCCCGATTTACTGCTCGAACGGCTCGACGCCCCCGGCCCGCGCGTGGCTCTGTATCTCGACGGCTACGCCTACCACGCCACCAGCGAGCACAACCGGCTCGCCGACGACGCCATGAAGCGGACCCGGCTCAGAGCCGAAGGTCTGCGGGTGTTCCAGCTGACCTATCACGACGTCAAGGAGTGGCGTCAGCATGTCAAGGACACCGGGTACGCGGCGGCGGGGCCGAGTGATCCTGTGTGGGAGCCGTACGGCACGAACGGCCGGAAGCGCGCCCGTGACTACTACGAGCGGGTGGGCCGGGGTCTGCCCGGCGAGCTTGCCGAAACGATGTGGGTCAATCCGGCCCGGCTCCTCCTGGCCTATCTGCGTGCCCCGGAGCCCGGGCGCTGGCAGCGGAAGGCGGAGGCGGTGGCCGCGGGCCTGAGCGGGACCGACGGCATCCGTACGACCGCCCTCGTCGGTGACGGCGTCGGCGAGGGCATCCGGGAAGCGCTGCTCGGCGGTACTCCCTCCGGGGCCGCGGGGCCGGTGCGCCTGCTGTCCGGCCCGGGCGCGTCGGGCTGCCGTCTCGTGCTGGCCGCGGACGGCAGGCGCACACCGCCGGTGTGGACGGGGCTCACCGTCCTGGACGACGGCGACGCGGCCCTGGCCGACGAGCAGGCGCACAAACGGCGCTGGCGGGCCTGGCTGTACTGGAGCAACGTGCTGCAGTTCCTGGAGCACGGTGGCGGTGACAGCGCCCAGCTCACGACCAGCATGCTCGACGGTTTCGCCACCGAAGCGCTCATCGTGACGGGCGGAGTGGGCTGGCTGACGTCGATGCGGATCCCGGTACCGGCACGGGCGGAAGATCACGCCGTCCCCATCGTCGCCACGCCGGCCGTGCCCGCTCCCACCCGTGGTGAGCAAGTCACGCCCCAGTCCGGGGCGCGCGAAGCAACCACGCCTACCCATCCGAAGCGGGACCCCGGCTGGGACCAGGTCATCGAATACCTCGATCCGGAGGAGCCGGGGCTCACCGGCCTCGCGCACGCGCTGGCGGACGCGGGTGTGCCCGCCCCCCGGGACGGCTACGAATTGGACGAGCACGGATGGCAGGCCGAACTGGCCTGGCCCGACAGACGTATCGGAGTGGTCCTGGCACCCCGCGTGGACCGCGCCGAACCGGACCACGAGGCAGAGGACCGGGACAAGGCGTTCACGGCCGCGGGCTGGGAGGTCCGCACCGCCACGGCCTGGGACGGGGCGCACCTGATCGCCCGTCTCACCGGCCAGGAGCAGAACAGCACGGTCACCAGCGACGGGGAGTCGAAGCGATGAACACCTCGGGCGTCACTCTGCGCCTGCTCGACAAGGCCGACAAGGAAATTCTCAAGCTCCCCCGCACGGTCAAGGGCGCGTTCTTCGACTTCCAGCACAAGTTCAAGACCAACCCGCACACCGCCGGCCTCAAACTCCAGCAGCTCAAGGGCGACAACAGGCTGTGGTCGGCGCGGGTCAACGACGAGTACCGTGCGCTACTGCTGCGGCTCGCCGAGGACGACTGGCTGATCGTCTCCGTCAAGCACCGCAAGGATGTCTACGACCGGCTGTCGTACGGCGTCAACCAGGTCACCGGCGGTATCGAGTACGTGGACCTGGAAGTGGTGGAGGACAGCGTGCTGCGCCGTCTGCCGCCTCCGCCCTCTTCGAAGACCGCGCCCGACGCGGCCCAGGCGCCCGCGCCGCCCGAGTCGGCACGGCCGCTGTTCGCCGACTGGAGCGACGGGCAACTGCTGGACCTGGGCGTCGCCGAGCCTTTGCTTCCGGTCATCCGCACGCTCACCACCGAGGACCAGTTGCTCGGTCTGGTCGAGTACGCGCCGCAACTCACCGGCGAAGTGCTGCTGTCGCTGTTCGACGGGGCGTCGTACGACGACGTCCTCGATCAGGTGACGAAGCCTGTGGCCACCGCCGAGCCGGTCGACCGGGAGGACTTCGCGGCAGCCGTACAGCGTCCGGCAACGGTTGTCACCACGACGGACGAAGCCCTCCGGGAGGCGCTGGAAAGCGGCGACTTCGGCCGCTGGAAGGTCTTCCTGCATCCCACCCAGGCCAAGCTGGTCGAACGGCGCTACAACGGCCCCGCCCGGGTGGGCGGCGGCCCCGGTACCGGCAAGACCATCGTCGCCCTGCACCGGGTGCGGCATCTCGTGCGGCATCTCTCCCCCGGGCGCGACAAACCCGTCCTGCTGACGACCTACAACAAGAATCTCGCCGCTGACCTGCGCTCCCGGCTCCTGGAACTGGGCGGCGAGGATTTGCTGGCCCGGGTCGAGGTGAGCCACGTCGATCAGCTGGCGCTGCGGATCGTCCGGGAAGCCGAACCCGGCAACGGCAAGCAGACCATCGACGACAGCCAGGCAGTACGGGAATGGCGTGCGCTGCTCGACGAGCTCGATGAGAACACCTGGGATCCGGAGTTCCTGCACGAAGAGTGGACGCAGGTCATCCTGGGACAGGCCGTCGGCACCCGCACCGACTACTTCCGTGCCCGGCGTGCCGGTCGCGGCAGGAACATCGGCCGCGCCGAGCGCGCCGAGATCTGGCAGCTCGCCGAACGCTTCACTCAGCGACTCGACCGTCTCGGGCGGCAGACCTGGGACCAGGTGGCCGAGCGTGCCGCGCGCCTGGAGATGGGCCGTGAGCAGCGCATCCTCGGCATCGCCCGGCAGCGGGAGGAGGCGGGCGGCCTCGACAACGTCCACGTGGCGGACGGCTCGGGAGGTTGGCTGCGCCACCGGTACCGGCACATCGTCGTGGACGAAGCCCAGGACCTGCGGCCCGCCCACTGGAAGATGCTGCGCGCGATGGCTCCTTGTGCGGCTGACGACCTGTTCCTGGTCGGCGACACGCACCAGCGCATCTACAAGAACCAGGTGACCCTCGGCAGTCTGGGCATCCATATCCGCGGCCGGTCCTCGAAGCTGAGCCTCAGCTACCGTACGACCCGGCAGATCCTCGGCTCCGCCCTAGGCGTACTGGGAGAGACCAAGTACGACGACCTCGACGGCAGCGAAGAGAACCTGTCCGGCTACCGGTCGGTGCTTAGCGGCAGCCGACCGACCGGGCACCCGTTCCCGGACTGGGCCTCGGAGCGGGAGGGTATCGCCGCGCTGATCAAGGAGTGGGACGTGGCTGCGGAGCCGACTACTCCGCACGAGCAGATCGCGATTTGCGTGCCCACCAACCAGATGGCGGCCGAGGTGGGCTACACGCTCAAGCTGCAGGGCATCCACTCGGTCGAGATCCGTTCCGACGGGCCACACGGCACCCGCGGCGTACACATCGGCACTATGTTCCGGTTCAAGGGGCTGGAGTACCAGCGGATGATCATAGCTGGGGTGACGGACGGTCTCGTGCCCAGGGAAGCCATCAACGCGTTGCGCGATACGGACCCCATGCGATACCGGCACGAAATCCAGCGATCCCGTTCCCTGCTGTTTGTGGCGGCCACCCGGGCACGCGACACCGTGGATCTCTTTTGGCATGGAACCCCTAGCCCATTTCTGAGTTCCTCATTGACAGACGCGACGGAGAGAATCGGCCGCTAAATTCGGCTAGGCCAGGCTCGGGTAAGGTACAGACGCTGGCAGAAACCGTCCTCGGCATGGCCGGGGGTAGTACCCCCGGCCATGCCGAGTGAAAGAATAAGGCTGCTCGCCGTACGTCACAGGCTCTGTTGACGGAACCATTCCAGAATCTCGGCAAATCGCACCAGCCCACCGCCGCGCAGGACGCCCAGCGGAAAGCTCGGCCGTCGACGGGGCAATTCCGCATTGGGGACGGTCAGCGTCACTCCAGGGATCGCCCGGATGCGGTCACGGAGTTCCGCAAGCAGCCCCGGCCTGGTGAAAGGCTCCCTCCTCGCCAAGTGCGCGAAGACGACTTCGACGACCCCCGACCGCGGATAGATACTCACGGGCCATATCGAACCCCGCGGGCCGTTTCCATCGCGAAGCATCGGCGCACAGCTCGTCTCCTCGGCGAGGCCGTATCCGAGCCACCCCCCATCCGTCTCCCACTTGCGCAACAGGGTCAGCAACCCATCGGCCAGGTCGGGGTGGTGATCGCTGAGCAACCTGCCAAAGTTCTCCGCACGGCCGGTGATGGTGCTCTCGGCCTCAGATGTCGCCACGGCCTCCTCTTGTACCTCACGGGGCCTGTCAAGACCGGCTAGATCGGCCAGTTCTTCCGTGGTCAGCTTCTGTTCAGGGTCGGCCACCGCACCGTTGAAGCGGACGCCATCACGCTCGAGCGCCTCACGCTGAGATTCCTTACGGCCGTCGAGCCAGGCGAAGTCGGGCGAAGACTCACCGCTAGCCCGCAGTACCCGATAGGCATTGGGGACATCGGTGCGGGTGGCCAGATAATTCCCGACAGTCTGCGGAGAGCCGGCTCCGGTCACTGCGGCGAGGTCCTTATATGTGGCCCACCTGCCGGAAGGCAAGGCCGCCAGCACCTTCCTCAGCCGCAGCCATTCCGAGCGCTCACCGGACTGACCGTCGTCGCCCGCGATTGGTCCGGGCCACATGCGCACCGCACGATCAGCAAGCCGACCGGAGCGGCTGAGAATCTCCTTCCTCCCCCAGCGTTCGGTGACGGCAATCTCCCGGTTCATCCGCAGGGCGCTCTGGTCGAAGATCTGCTGCTTGCGCTCGTAGGGGTGGTTGGACAGGCGTGTGTTCTCACCAGTCAGGGTCAGATTGCCCAGAGTGTGAACCACCGTCTCGTGCAAATCCTCTGCCCGCTCCCCCTCCTCGGCATCCTCGGCGAGCATGGTGAGCCATTCGTGTCCGGGCCGCTGCGGAAGTACGTGCTCGATGGTCGCCCAGGCCCGCGAGAAGTCGACCGGCTCCGGAGCCATGTAGTCCTCCTCGAACCTCCGGAGCACGTAGGCGCGATGGCGGCTGCTGCCCTGCCAGTAGAAGGGCTGGGTACGGATCGCTTCCCGCAGGTCCTCGTCCCGTGGCCACCCCCGCCGCAGGCCGGACAGATAGCGGCGTACCGCCTCCGGCAGCGAACGGTCCCGCTCAATACTCGAAGGCAACGTGGCCAGAATCTGCCGAACGCTGTGCGATGGTTCCCGACAGATCATGCGCCGGACCAGGAAGCTCTCCACAAAGCTGAGCGCTTCGAAGGCCTCCCTGGGCTCGACTGTCCCACGATCCACCCGGTCCAGAACATGGAGTGTCGGAGGGTAATGGGCTTCCCCGCCCCACTGGACAAGACGCTGCAGCACCGCGCGCAACTCGACGTCGGGCTCGCGCTCGGGTTCGAAGACCCGCATGAGCAGGTGGCCAAGGCGCCGGAGTCGAGCCAGATCGTCCCGTAGCCCTTCCTCATCGGAAGCAGCGACAATCCGGCCCATTCGGCTTTGCTGCCCCTGGTAGACGTCGCTGACGGTGGCCCGCGACTGCCCCTGCAGAACGAGGTCCAGCCACGCCAGAGTGGTGAGTCGCTCCGGCCCGAGTTCCGTCTGCAGAGGAAGCCATATCTTGTCGTACACGCGCTCGCCCAGACGCGGGAGCTGCATGAACACATAGTTGCGCAAAAGGTCGGCCTGGCTCAGCGGCTTGCCTGTGTTGTTCAGGGACTCGAAAATTCGAAAAGCGTTGTCCTGTGGCCCGGCAGTGATCGTCACCAGCGTAAGCCGGTGTCGCAACGCCTGGTCGATGTGACGAACGGTGTCCCACTCCCCGGCGGCGTCATACTCGGCCAGCGCCGCAAGGAAGAACCGGTAGGCGACGCCGATACTGTCGTCCCCACCCGCCCGGGGGTCGTTGTCCACACACGCGAGGTACGAAGGCCGGTCGGCCTGTGTCGGGAGCAGGCGGTAGGCGTCGAGGCCGCTGTAGTCCTCTTCGTTGATCAAGTACCGGCGGTGAATGAGATCGGCCTTGACCTTGTCGAATATCCGCACGTGATCACGAAGGGCGCAGGCAAGCAGCATCAGCGTGGTCAACCGCTGCTGACCATCGATGACGACCCAGCGTTGCACCGTGTCGGGCATGGGCGGGCGGGGATCGAGCACCAGCGACCCGAGGAAATGGCCACTGGGCGCCTGCGGCGCGTCCAAGCCGGACGTCGTCTGCTCCACCAGGTCGTCCCACAGCCGCTGATGATCGTCGACATCCCAACTGTAGGTGCGCTGATACAGCGGAATCTGAAACTGGTTGTCCCCCTGAATCAGCCGCTCGAACGTTGTCTCCCGTGCTTCCACCTGTTCTCCGCCTCCCCCTGTGCCGGCACCTTCCGCCCGGCGTCCCCAAAGCTGACAACCTAACGAGATTGCATCGTGGGAGCAGAGCTATCTGTACATTTTCGGGGTTCTTCTGCCACCTTGGCCGAAACCTGTGATAGGCCCGGCACCATGCCCGGCATGGGGGCCTGTGCGGTCTGCGGACACCGGACGTTCAGCCACGCTGATGGAACTACCGGGCCAGCCGGAAAGCAGTCTGAATCACAAGCTCACCGACCCAGGCCAACGGCTCCGGCTCCACGCGCCCCACGATGCCGTGGGTCCTTCGCCGAGGGCACCATGCATGAGGCGCCTAAAGACCCCGCCATCAGCTCAGACTCTGGGAGCGGGGTCTTCGCTTAGGTACGGCCGGACGCCACCGAAGGCAGCCCCAGGCCAGTGATCACGTGAGGATCTTGAAGGACCAATGTGCAGGCCACGCGAAGACTGAGCGTCGCTCCACACAGTCCCTTCCTTCAGCTGCCATCGGCAGGGTCGCGCCAGATCGTCGCAGAATTGGACGGCATCCAGACGGCAGGTGAATCTCGGTCGAGGGCCGGAGGCTCTTCGTGGACAGGCAGTGGCTCGCCATCTATGACGAACCCGAGAGACACCTGCACGTAACGCAGATAGTTGCGCACGTCTCGGATCAGCCGTTCGGGATGTCGGCCTCCGGCCCCACGCCACCCCGCGTCGTAGACGAGGCGTACCAACACTCGATACCGCTCACGCAACTCGGTGTCGGTAATCGAGAAGAGTTCGGTGAACATCCCCCGGTGGACGGACTCCATCGCCTCGGCGCAGCGCATCCGCGCATGGTCACTCAGTCTAGGATTTTCAAGAGCGACGTCTGGCAATGACGGTAACCACGCATAGAGATCGGCCAAGCGCTCGAGGAGTTTCTTGGCTGCGACCACCGCGTTCTCCTGCTCCCTCCCAGCGCGCGCCAGTTGAACGCTGGCGGCATGTTGCTCAGCTGCTAGGTTGACCTGTGCATTGATCGTCTTGGCGGTTTGCCAGCGTGCAACGAAAACCGTGATCGCACCACCGACAACGGTCCCCAGTAAGGCGCTGAGCGCTTGGCTTATGAGATCAGTCCAGTCTGGCACGCACGATACGATCCTTGGCTCGGCTCACGTTCAGCAACAGACATTCCCGCCTCCTCATGCGGCCACTTCCGGAGCGGGAGTACCGGAGTTGAGCCACTGGGAGACACCTGCATGCCGCAGGTCTAGGCAGAAGCGGCCAGCACCGAGGAGACCTGCCCGGGCAGCAGCGTCAGTTGCCGCGTCGCCTTCCAGACGTGCGAGTCCGACGGCGCGGCCACGACGTTGTCCGGCTTACTGTTAACAGGCGTCCGTCCTCCCCCGTCCCGAACTCTTCCAGGTGTTCCCGGAGCAGCCGGGCCAGCGGCGGCGGGTTAGGAAGGAGAGCCGCCTCGCAATCGTCGCGCTGGTTTAGCCCTCGTCGGTCGTGCACCTCGCCGGAATCGGTCCACACCTTCCCTGCTGTCGAACGTGTCTCCTGAAGCGCTCCGTCCCAGCCGCATGTGGGGGCGTCGCGGTGATGACGCATGTCCCGGCTTCCCCGGGGCACTCGGCAAAGACCGCTCATGTTCAGGAGGACCATCATGGTGATCGTGGGAATCGTCGCCGTCTGCGCCGTTCTGCTCGTCCTTGCATTCCTCGTGCCGCGTCTGTCCCGGCACCCGGAGCGCGGAACGCAGCGGACGCTCGGCGCTGGATCACGTGTCGGCGGAAAGGCCCCCGGGATCTTGGGCCGCGCGCTCAGCAAGCCCTTCCGCAGCAGTTCCAGGGCTGTTGGCCGCAGCGGTTCGGCTGGTCGGCGCGCCCGTGGTCATATGCCGTTCTGACCCATTCCCGTGGTAGTGATCGGGCGGGGACGCACCGAGGCAAACTGCGCGTCCCTGGATCGTCGGCACGGTGTCGAACGCATGCGCCTTACTCCCTGAAGGCGCATGCGTTCATCCCGGGTTCGGTCCCGCGCGATCGGACGGTCCCGACTTTCGGCGCAATGTGGAATCGTCTACTCCCCTCCACCAGGGGAAAGCGATGGCCATGACAATGGCCCGTTCTCTCCCCGACAGCGCCAATGAGTGGTGGATCTTCCTGGGCGCGTTCGTGCTCTACGCATCGAGCCGTTGGATTTTCGCCTGGCGGCAGGCTCGACGTGCAGGCGAAGGGCATCCCGTACGAACCGCGCTCGCCGACGAGGACGGCCCCACTACCTCGAACGCGACGCCAGGCGGTGGCTTCGGCTCCTACCGGCAGTTCTTCGGGTTCGTCGGCAGCGTGGTCGTGGTGGTCCTGATTGCCGTCCTGACCGAGGGGCGACTTCGGCTGACGCTGTTGTGGACCATCGCTCCGCTCCTGGTCATCGCGCTGTCCTACCTCGACTTCCGCCAGGCGGGGAAAGCCCGTACAAGGGCCTGACGGATCGTCCGCGCCATCGAGAAGCTGGGCAGCGTCGCCCTGAGCGGGTGCGCCTCGTACCCTGCCCCGCTGGCGTCGGCCAGCGAGGCCGTGCTGGAGTATCGCTGCTTCCACGGTGCCGTGACCGACACCACTAACATGATTCCCCATCGCGGCAGTCCATGAGCCGTGAGCTGTGGCCGAGGGGGACGGGTCAGTGGACGCTTGGGGTGGGGACGAGCCCGCGGAGATCGCCGGGTACCGGGTGCGGGGCAGGCTCGGGGTCGGGGGGATGGGCGCCGTGTACCTGGCGTACACGCGGGGCGGTCTGCCCGTGGCGCTCAAGGTGATCCGCGACGAGTACGCCCAGGACCAGGAGTTCCGGCGGCGGTTCGCACGGGAGGTCGCCGCGGTGCGGCGGGTGCAGGGGCCGTACACCGCGCCCGTCATCGACAGCGACGCCGACAGTCCGCGCCCCTGGCTCGTCAGCGCGTACGTCGCCGGGCCCTCGCTCAGCGCGGCGGTGAGCGAGCACGGGGCGCTGCCGACCACCACCGTGCTCCAGCTGGTGGCCGGAGTGGCCGAGGCGTTGCAGTCGATCCACGGGGCGGGGCTGATCCACCGTGATCTGAAGCCCTCCAACGTGCTGCTTGCCTCCGACGGGCCGCGCGTCATCGACTTCGGTATCGCGCACGCCATGGACGCCACGGCGCTGACCGGGCCGGACGCACGGCTGGGTACGCCCGGGTACATGGCTCCGGAGCAGATCTCCGGGCGGGCGGTCAGCCCCGCCCTGGACGTCTTCGCACTCGGGCTGCTGGCCCACTTCGCCGCCACCGGCACCCATGCCTTCGGCGAGGGGTCGTCGCACGCGCTGCTGTACCGGATCGTGGCCGAGGAGCCGGATCTCGGCGACTGCCCGGAGGAGCTGCGGGGGCTGGTGTCCCGCTGTCTGGCGAAGGATCCGGTGGAGCGGCCGACACCGGCCGCGGTGATCGAGATCTGCCGGGAGCTGGCCGGGGACGAACTGTTGGAGCGGGACTCCCGGGGATGGCTCCCCGCGGCGGTCGCCGGACATGTGGCCCGGCGGGAGAAGGAGGAACCGCGGCCGGAGGCGGCCCGTGAGGCGGGGGCCCGTGAGAGGCCCGTACCGGACGGACCGGACCCGCGCGTTCCGCACTCCTCCCCCGCCGTACCTGCCGCACCACCCCGGCCCGGCGTCCCCGCCGCCCCTCCCGTACCCTCCGCTCCCCCCGTTCCGGCTCCCGACTCGCGACGGCGGTCGCGGGCGCGCGTCGCGCTCGCGGTGGTGGCCGCGCTGGCGGTGATCGGTGGCGGGGTGTTCACCGTCGTGCAGCTCACGGAGGACGACGGGACTCAGAAGGACGGCGAGAGCAAGGGCGGCTCCGCCCAGCGCGGCGGCAACAAGGGCCTCGGCGACATCATCGTGGACGGCAAGCCGGTGACCGGTTCGCGGTACACCCCCAAGAACGGCTTCCCGTACCAGCGCACGTACACCGACGGTGCGCTCTACCTCCCCGTGACCGGACAGTCGTCCCAGTCCTTCGGCGCCTCGGGGATCGAGAGCCTGTACCGCGAGGTCCTCAACGGCAAGGAGAAGGGGCTGACGGCCCCGGGCAACGTCATCACGACCGTGGATCCCGCGGTGCAGAAGGCGGCGTACGAGGCGTTGGGGAACGCCAAGGGCGCGGCCGTGGCCATCGATCCGTCGAACGGCGAGATCCTCGGGATGGTGAGCACCCCGTCGTACGACCCCTCGTCCTACGCCGGGAACACCACCGAGGACCAGAAGGCATGGCGGGAGGCCAACGACGACGAGAACAAGCCGCTGCACAACCGCGCGCTGCGGCAGACCTATCCACCCGGCGCGACGTTCGAGCTGGTGGTGACCGCGGCGGCGCTGGAGAACGGTCTGTACGAGTCGATCGACGCGGCCACGCGGAGCCCCGAGCCGTACGCCCTCCCCGGCACCGCCACGGTCGTGCGGAACGAGGGCGCGGGGCACTGCAAGAACGTCAGCCTGCGCGTCGCGCTGCGCGAGTCCTGCAACACCGTGTTCGCCAAGGCGGCCGCCGACCTCGGGTCGGAGAAACTGCGCGGCACGGCGGAGAAGTTCGGCTTCAACTCCGAAGACCAGATGACACCGGTCCGGGCCGGTGTGAGCCAGTACCCGGAACCCGCTGACCAGGCGCACACCGCGCTCTCGGGCCTCGGTCAGTCCGAGGTGACGGCGACCCCGCTCCAATTGGCGATGGTGTCCGCTGCCCTGGAGAACGACGGCAAGCTGGTCGCGCCCCATCTGGTCTCGCGGGTGACCGACTCCGAGGGCAAGACCCTGCGCGGCAGGACTCCGGAGTCCGCCACCACCCAGGTGGTGAGCGCCAGGACGGCGGGCGAGCTGCGCTCGGCGATGGCGGACGTCATCGCCGACGGCGCGGGCCGCCCGGCCCGTATCAGCGGCGCCGACCTCGGCGGCCAGCCGGCCACGGCCAACGGCGGTACGGACGAGGGGCAGACCAGTTGGTTCACCTCGTACGCACGGGGTGGCGGGGGCGGGAACGGCGGGAAGCGGGTCGCGGTCGCGGTGGTCGTGGAGGACGCACGGGCCGGGGACGACCGGGCGGCGGCTGTCGCCAACCGGATGATGCGGGCGGCGATCGGCTGAGAAGCGGGCCGCTACCTCCGCGGAGTCCTATCGCATCGGCGGCGCCCCGGGGCTCAGGTGCTCGGAGGCCAGTCGACCATGCCGTTGAAGACGGCGTACAGGACGAGCACGGCGATGGGCACCAGCAGGGCGAGGACGCCGCGACGGAGGCGCTGGCTCCGGTGTCGCGGCAGGGTCCAGCTGGCCACCAGCAGTGCCAGCGGGAGCAGCAGACCCCAGAAGTACACCTTGATGGCGGGAGCCGCACTGGCGTTGCAGCGGCTGATCTCGGCGCTGGAGCCGGTGTCGCACGACATTCCGGCGAAGCCCACCCCGATGCTGAGCACGTAGACCAGCGGAAGCGTGACGAGCAGGGAGAGCAGGGGGAAGATCCAGGCTCGCTGGTCGTACGCGTCATCCGGTGTGGAGGCGGGTGCGGTGCTGTCGGGCATGGGCACCATCCCACCCTGCGGGCAGCGCCCGCGCATGAGTCCTGCTACTCAGATCACCTGGTGTTTCTCCCCCGGCGTCAAGGGCCGGGATGGTGCGCCTACCGCTTTTCGGTGACACGCCGACCTTCGCGCATCCGTACGAGGCGTCAACTCCCATAAGCTGTGCGTGACTTCATGTTCATGGCGCACCTGGGGAGAGAGCGTGTCATTCGACGGGGAATGGAGTGGGCTGCGTGCCGAGGCGGCGTCCCGGATGCGGGTCAACAGCGCGGGTAAGAGCTCATCGAACGGGGATTCCGGCGATCTCGTGGTGCATCAGGACGATCTGGGACGGGTTGGCCATGAGGCGTTCTTACTCCACGCCCGCCTGAAGAAGGCGGGCGATATGACCCGGGGGGCGAAGGACGACGGCGCGACGGCCGAGGCCGCGACATCTCTGGGGGCGCACCACTTCAGCATGGCCGATGCCCTCACCACCATGGCCACGATGTGGAACGACCAGCTGAAGACGTTGCTCCAGGCGTGCGCCCATATCTCCAACGGTCTCGACTACACCAAGAAGTCACAGGCCCATACGGACAAAGAGATCGGCGCTTCCATGTCGCATCGGAACGGAAGCGCCATGTCGGTTTCCGAGATCTCCCGCTACTACCGGTAGGGGGAAGGCGACCATGACTCGATTGACCTTCGACGACCTCTATCACGTCTCCTTCAAGAGTCTCGGCGCGGCGGCCGACGACTGGAAGGAGATGGTGGACCAACTGGACACACTGGCCACGGATGCCAAGGACGGCATGGTCAAGCAGTCCGAAGCGGCGCGCTGGGCGGGGCTGACCGCCGATGTCACCCGGCCGTTCGTCCGCAAGACCGGGAAGGAGTTCCGGGACGCGCACACCGAGGCCAAGGCCATCTGGAGCATGCTCCGGGACGCGCACACGGATCTGACGGAGATCCAGTCCGACCTGAAGACCGCTGTGGACGTCGACGCCAAGAAGTCGCACATCAGGGTCACCGGGCTGGACGACGGCACCGTCTCGTGCGTGGCGGTGGGGCGGCAAGGGGACACCAATCAGGAGACCCCGACGCAGGCCCGGGAGCGGGAGGCCCTGGAGAGCCGGATCAACGGGCTCATCGCGCAGGCGGACGAGATCGACAACTCCGTGGCCCGTGCCCTGAAGAAGATCCATGGCGGCGACAGCCACAACTTCGGCCACGCGAACTATGACTCGCTCGATGACGCCCAGGCGGAACGGGCCGTCGAGCTCGCCAGGCTGGCCCTCGAACCCGGCAAGGCGTGGGACAAGGAGCTCACCGGGGCCAAGCTGGCGGAACTCAAGCAGCTTCTCGCGGGGAACCGCAAGGACCGTGAGTTCGCCGTGGACTTCTACCGTTCGCTGGGGCCCACGGACGCCTTGCGCTTCCAGCAGTACGTCGCGCTCGGTGCCCCGGAGGGATGCAGCAAGGCCCAGCTCGAACTGGCCCACAGCATTCAGGTCAGCATGGGCGAGACGTTGGCCACGGCGACCCACCGGCCGACCGGGAAGGACGACCCGCACACCGCGTTTCGCGAGGACAAGGACTACCTCGGGAAGTCATGGGTGACCGAGCTGAAGAAGGTGGGGAAGGAATCTCTGCCCTCCGACCCATGGGGACGGGCGGACACCACCGGCTATCAGGTCCTGTCCACCCTGCTGCGCCACGGGAAGTACGACAAGGAATTCCTCGTCCCCATCGCGCAGGACATGGTCGCCTTCGACCGGAAGAACCCGAACGAGTGGGTGTGGGCCGAGGGGCCCGATGGGGACACGAAATACCGGCTCAACCTCGACAAGAAGGGCGGGCCCGGCTGGGACCCGATCCCAGGACTCCTCGAAGGGCTCGGTCACAGCCCGGAGGCGTCGACGGAGTTCTTCCAGGGATCGACGGGTGGGGGGAAGGACGACGGGCTCGAGAAGCTCCGCAATCTGGACTACTTCCTGGGTGACAAGGACGGCAAGAACCATCGTTGGCACGCGACGGACGCGACGAAGGATGTCCTGGGTGGAGTCGGGGAGCGTACGGGCTACGGCAAGGAGGCCCTCGGCCATGCGCTGGAGTCCGCCACGTCCGGGCGGGCGTACGACAGCGCGGGCCCCGCGAAGGATCACACCGTGGATCAGGCGGAGCTGTTCAGCACGGTGGTGAAGAAAGTGGCGGCGAACCCCGATCTGTTCAAGGGGGAGGGCGGACTCGCGCCGATCGCGGGGAGTTTGGGGAACATGTCGGCGGAGTACATGCACGACATTCAGCGGGTGTATGCGGGTGGGGACGACAGCGGTTACATCAAGTCCACCGGCTTCCCACCCGATCTCTCGGAGAGTGAAGGTCTGGGTGTGCTGAATCGCTTCTTGGAGACCACGGCGGCAGACCCGGAGGCATACGCGAGCATCACTCAGGCTCGGCAGGCCGTCACCACCGAAATGATGCGCGAGGCTCTCACTCAGCGCGGGAATGGCGACGGTCTCGCTCAAGTCGCCTCGTCAGCGGCTGACCCCGGCGGGAGAATTGCTGGCCTCACGGCTGCGGGGCGGGCCGATGCCATCGCTGCGGCGGATGACAGTGTCGAGAAGATCGAGGAGTACAACGAGAAACTGGCGGACAGGGACAAGTGGGTCGGCCGTTTTGTCGATCTCGGCACGAGCTATGTGCCGGTGGCGGGTGATGTGCTCGGCTGGGCATCGGAGGACATCCGCGAAGCGACACTCGAGCACCTGGTCAAGGACCCCGAGGGGGCGGCCCGGCAGATCGAGGAGAACCGGGATGGATACGTGAACACCGAGCGCGAGCGTACTGCACAAGCAACCAAGAAGGCGTTCTACAGCGCCGCGACGGACGCCGGACTCGATCCCACCAGCGCGAGCGTCAGGCGCGCCGCCACCGAGGTCTACCAGACCTCGAACAAGGCCAACTCCCTGGAATCCCACTAAGAAGCGGACCGTTTCACAGATGTCGTTCTCGATGCGGAACAGCCGCGGCGCAGCAATAGTCATCGCCCTGATGGCACTGGGTATCGGCGGAGGATCATGGTGGCTGCTCGATGATTCCCGCTCGAACCATTCCGCCAGTGTGCCCGAGAGTGTCTGCAACCATCGCCTGCCCGGGGAGAAGGTAGCTCCTCTCCTCCCCGACGGGGGGGCAGATTTCAAGGAAGATGCGATTCAGTTCAGCAGCCCTCAGTCCACCGGCAGTTGCCGCCTCGAGGGCGGCGACGAGGAAGTGTACGTCACGTACCTCGCCGGACTGGGCAACCATCCTCGTGAACGCATACAGAGCAAGGGGACCCCAGCTTCTCTGGGAGATGCCTACGGCTATCTGTCCGCTAAAGGGGAGATCTCGCTCTACATCTCTTGTGGCCGCTCGTCGGCCGAGGGCAAGAACCGGCTCAACGTCGGCACCAGCGCCTCCCTGGTGCGGGACGCCGTCAAGCCAGGCAGCGCACCCACCAAATCGACCAAGGGGCTTCGCGCGCTGTCCGCGTTCGCGGCCCAGGCGGCGCGCGACATCGCGCACGACTGGTTCAAATGCCCCGGTGCCGACCGGCTGCCCGACACCCCCGTCACCATCCACTGGGACGACTAGCCGCCCCGCGGGCACCGCAGGGTCGGGGTGGCGTGGTTGGGGGAGCAGGTGACCAGGGCCAGGGAGAGGAAGGACGTCCGGCCCAGGTAGAAGCCGAACGAGACGTCCCCGCCGTGGGCCAGGCGTTCCGCCGCCGTGGCGACCAGGCGGGACAGGCGGGCTGCGTCCGCCTCCTGCTGGGCGAGGAAACCGGGGGCGTGTTCGGTGAGTTCGCCGCCGAGCCAGGCCGCCGCGTCCTTCGGTTCGTCGAAGGTCGCGCGGATCGCCGAGGGCGACTTCAGCAGCCAGTGGGACGTCTCCATCGGGGGCAGCTCCGAGCGGCGGAAGGTGTCGAGGAGCGACCGGTAGTGCTCCTCGTCCTCCGCGGTGGCGGGCGGCCGGGGGCGGTCCGGGAGGCGGCGGCGCGCCTCCCGGTCGAAGAGCTCCTTCTCGCCGAGCCACGAGTACGCGTGGATGTGCACGCGACAGCCGTTCCCGCCGGCGGGGCCGGGCAAGGCCCCTGCCCGGGTGACGGCGGCCGGAGGCCGGGCGCCGTCACTCCTCCACGGTGACCTCGGCCACGGAGTCGTAGAACGACAGGTGGTTCTTGATCTCCGCCACCGCGTCGATCGGCTGCGGGTACGCCCAGACCACGTCCGGTCGCAGCGTGCCGCCGCTCTCCGCGCCGATGAACGTCCAGTAGGCCGCCTCGCCCTTGAAGGGGCAGGTGGTCGTGGTGTCGGTCGGCTCGAAGAGGGTCAGGTCCACGTCCTCCGGCGGAAGGTAGTAGCGCACCGGCATGCCCGTCTCATGGACGAGCAGCGGGCGGCGGGACTCGGCGACGACCTGGCCGTCGATGGTGACCTTGACGCGCTGGGAGCCGCGGACCACATCCACGCGGTGCCCGCCGCTGCCGCTTCCGGTCGTGGGATGGGGTGCGTGGGTCGACATGACCGCGTCCTCCTCGGACTTCTCGGGTGAAGGTGAATGCGTGCGGTGCCCGTGCGGTGCTCCGCACTGTGACGCTTTCCCTGTTCAGGGCAACGTACGGCCGGGTGCACACATTCCGGCCCGCTCACACCTCGCCGCGCGGCCAGACGTGGCCCTCCTTGGTCTCCACCTCGCGGTTGAAGCGGGTCAGCATCTCCTCGAAGCGGGCGACCTCCTCCGGGGTCCAGCCCTCGAGGAGCCCGGCGAGGGCGGCCCGGCGGCGGTCCCGTTCGGCGGCGAAGCGGCCGGCACCCTGGCTGGTGGCGCGCAGTTTGCGGGCGAGGCCGCCGTCCGGGTCCGGGATGCGCTCCAGGAGACCGCTGCGGACCAGGGTTCCGGTCTGCCGGTTGACGGTCGAGACGTCCAGCTGGAACGCGTCGGCGAGCTGGCCGATGGACATCGCGCCCTCCGCGTCCAGCCGGGAGAGGAGCAGATAGGCGGAACGGTCCAGCCGGTCCGGACCGCAGCCCGCGGTCCCGTCGGCGTCGCGGGTCCCGGTGGTCCCGGTGGCACCGGCCGCGGTGTCGCCGGCCCCGTCCGCGCCCGTGGTCTTGCGGTCCCGGGGCGTCAGCACATGGCACCGGGCGACCAGCATCAGCTCGCGTTCCAGGCGCTCCAGCACGCTTCCTCCTCACCGCCCCCGTACTTCTCTTTGGCAATGTGCATCGTACACATCGTGTGTAGGATGCACATCATTCGTTGTCCCCTGAACTTGTTTGGAGGCGGGCACCCGCATGCCCCAGTCAGCCCCCACCCGCGTCGAGGAGCTCCAGAGCACCGCGTCGCCGGGCTCTCCGCTTCCGCGCGAGGTCGGCGGCGGCTTCGTGGCCGTCCTCGCGTTCTGCGGTATCGCCGTCTCGGTGATGCAGACGCTGGTCGTCCCGCTGGTGACCGACCTGCCCCAGCTCCTGAACACCACCAGCTCGAACGCTTCCTGGGTGATCACCGCGACCCTGCTGGCGGGCGCGGTGTCCACCCCCGTCATGGGGCGGCTCGGCGATATGTTCGGCAAGCGCCGGATGCTGATGGTCGCCCTGTCGCTGCTGGTGATCGGCTCGCTGACCTGCGCGGTCACCTCCGACCTGGTGGTGATGGTGGTCGGCCGGGCCATCCAGGGCGGGGCAATGGGCGCCATTCCGCTCGGCATCAGCATCATGCGGGACGAGCTCCCGCCGCAGAAGCTGGGCTCCGCGATGGCCCTGATGAGTTCGTCACTGGGGATCGGCGGTGCGCTCGGCCTCCCGGCCGCCGCGTTCGTCGCCCAGCACACCAACTGGCACGTGCTGTTCTACGGGGCCGCCGGGATCGGTGTGGTCGCCATCGCGCTGGTGCTGATGGTCGTGCCCGAGTCCAGCGTCCGCACCCCCAGCCGCTTCGACTTCATCGGGGCGATCGGACTGTCCGCCGGGCTGCTCTGCCTGCTGCTGCCGATCACCAAGGGCGCCGACTGGGGCTGGGGCAGCGGCACCACCCTCGGGCTGTTCGGGGCCTCCGCGGTGATCCTGGTGGTGTGGGGTCTGATCGAGCTGCGGACCGAGCACCCGCTGGTCGACCTGCGGACCACCGCGCGTCGTCAGGTGCTGCTGACCAACCTCGCCTCGATCATGGTCGGCTTCTCGTTCTACGCGATGTCGCTGATCCTCCCCCAGCTGTTGCAGCTGCCGGAGGCCACCGGATACGGCCTCGGCCAGTCGATGGTCATGGCCGGGCTCTACGTCGCGCCGATGGGTGTCGCGATGATGGCCGTCTCCCCGCTGTCCGCGCGGATCAACGCCGCGAGCGGCCCCAAGGTGTCGCTGGTCCTGGGGCTCATCGTGATCGCCGCGACCTACGGCGCGGGCACCGTGATGATGGACCACGTCTGGCAGATCGTGGTGCTGTCGGTCGCGCTCGGCATCGGTGTCGGGATCGCGTACTCGGCCATGCCGACGCTGATCATCAGCTCCGTTCCGGCCAGTGAGACGGGTGCGGCCAATGGGCTCAACACCCTGATGCGGTCCATCGGGATGTCCACCTCCAGTGCGGTGGTGGGTGTGATCCTGGCGCACCAGACGACCAGTTTCGGCGGTGTTCCGCTGCCGAACACGGACGGGTTCAAGACGTCGTTCGCCGTGGCGTGCGCCGCCGCGGTCGGTGGTCTGCTGATCGCCCTCTTCCTGCCCGCCCGGCGCCGGACCGCCCTCGCCTCCGGGAACCCGGCGGCCACGTCCGAGGCACCGCGGGACGGCGCGGACGCGCCGCGCGCCGAAGCCGAAACCAAGGCCGACGCTGAGGCTGAGGCCGAGGTGGCGGCTGAGGCTGAGCCCGTCGCCGACGAGCCCGTCGCCGACGGCGCGACGGCCCCCGCCGGCCGGCTCGTCCACGGCCGTGTCCTCGGCCCCGGCGACGTTCCGCTCGCCGATGCCGCCGTCACCCTCATCGACACCGGCGGTCAGCAGCTCGGACGTACGGCCAGCGGCGACGACGGCCGCTACCGCGTCACCGTCCCCGATGCCGGGAACGACGCCGGGAACGTCGTCCTCATCGGCTCCGCCCCCGGCCACCGTCCGCAGGCCGCCACCCTGCTGGTCGCGGACCGGCCGGTCGTCTGCGATCTGCGGCTGACCGGTGGGGGCACCGGGATCGCCGGTTCGGTACGGACCACCGGCGGGGAACCGCTGGCCGGGGCGACCGTGACCGTGACCGGCCCCGACGGAGCGGTCGCGGGTGCGGCGACGACCGACGAGAAGGGCGAGTTCACGCTGCCCGAGCCGGCGTCCGGCGCGTACACCGTGACCGTGGCCGCCGACGGCCACCGTCCGCACGCCACCCAGGTGGAGCTGACCGGCGGTGAGCCGGTGCGCGTGGACGTGGAGCTGCGGCCCGCCGCCCGGGTCCGGGGCACGGTGCGCGGACGGAGCGGGCGGCCGCTCCAGGACGCGCGGGTGTCGCTGCTGGACTCCACGGGAGACGTCGTCGGGCAGTTCATCACCGGCGAGGACGGGACGTTCGGCTTCGAGGGGCTGACCGGTGAGCACTACACGGTGGTCGCGGGCGGTTACGCACCGGCGACCCGGCCGGTCACGGTCGGCGGCGCGGAGCCCGCGGAGGCCCGGGACGTGGACTTCCTGCTGACCCACGGCAGCTGAACCCCACCCCCACCGGCGGAACATCGATGAGTACACGGTGCGGCGGCCCCCGGGCCCCGCGCCGTGCTCATTCCGCTTCCTCCTCCTCGGGCAGGCTCTCCCACGCCTCGCCCTTGCGGAACAGTTCGAATCCCTCCTCGTCCGCGATGGACTCCGCCTGCGCGCGGCTACGGAGGGAGATCTCGTACGTGTGACTGTCGACCGTCGCGTGTACGCCCTCGCCGTCGGTGATCGTTTCGATCGAGTGCGTCTCATAGATGACGCGCCCCGGCTCGGTCTTGCTCCAGACCACGTGCATGCTCACTGCCATCGGACCCACTCCCGAAGACGAGTCCCCTGGTTTCAGGGTCTCACCTGCTCGCCCCGTCCACATGGCCTGAGCCTTTCGCCGCTCAAGCCGCACATAGGGGGTGCCTGGTACCAAGGCGGTGGTCGCAGCGGGAGTGCTGCCTCCCCGGCTCCCGCGTACCCCGGCGGAAGGAACCGTTCACCATGACGAGCATCGCCAGCGGTGCCGACACCTGGCTCAGGCGATACCAGGAGGCCCCGGACAGCGCGATCCGGCTGCTCTGCTTCCCCTACGCCGGAGGGTCGGCCAGCTACTACCTGCCGGTGGCGAAGGCCCTGGCGCCGTCGGTCGAGGTGCTGGCCGTGCAGTACCCGGGGCGGCAGGACCGCTACCGGGAACCATGTCTGGACGATCTCCACGAGCTCGCCGACGCCGTCGTCGCCGCCGTCCGGGAGCGGGCCGGGATCTTCGACCGGCCGCTGGCACTGTTCGGGCACAGCATGGGGGCGACCCTCGCCTACGAGGTGGCGCTGCGTCTGGAGGAGCGCGCCGGGGTGACGCCCGCCGCGCTGTTCGTCTCCGGACGGCGCGCGCCCTCCACCCGGCGCGATGAGACCGTGCACCAGCGCGACGACGAGGGTGTGCTGCGTGAGCTGCGGCGGTTGAACGGGACGGACGGGCAGGTGTTCCGGAACGAGGAGCTGCTGCGGCTGGCCATGCCCGCGATCCGGGGCGACTACCACGCCATCGAGACCTACCGCTGCGTTCCGGGGCAGCGGGTCGGCTGCCCGGTCACCGCGCTGACCGGGGACGCCGACCCGAGGACGACCATCGACGAGGTACGGGCCTGGCAGCGGCACACCAGCGGCGCCTTCGAGTACCAGGTCTTCCCGGGCGGGCACTTCTACCTCAACGACCAGGTGCCCTCCGTGGTGAGGACGGTCGCCGAGCGACTGCGGGCCCTGCCGGGGGCGTGACGGCCGGGGTCGTACGGGACGGGTGGCGGTCCGCCGGGGTCCGGGGCCGATGGCGCCGTGTCACGCGCGGGCGCCCGGTCGCCCGGGCGTGGCCACCCGGGCGATCAGGGGTGACCGGCGGGCCCGGGGTCCGGATACGGATACGCGCGGTCCGGGAGACCGCGGGCGCACCCGTGCCGCGGCCCTGGTCGCGTGCCATCCCTGCTCCGCAGCCGGTTCCGCCCACGGACGCCGGGGACTCGTCGCCGATCACCCGCGCCGCCCGGGGACCTACGACACGAGCGGGCCGGCTCCGGCCGCACGCGGCCGGGGAGACCGCGAACGTACCGGCGGGCCGGGCGCCGGTAGCGCACCCTTCCGGGCCCACCGCCGGTTCCGCCCGGAGCGGGGCCGTTCCCCGCTCCGGCTCAACACCCGCGCCCGCGCCCGCTTCCACTCCCGCGCCCGCCGAAGACCGCCGCGTTCAGCAGGGCCAGTACCGCCAGCGCGCCCCCGCACCACATCACGCCGGTCGGACCGGCGCCGTCCGCCACCCGGCCGCCGAGCAGCGCGCCCAGTGCGATCGCCACGTTGAAGACCCCGACGAACAGCGCCGAGGCCGCCTCCCGCGCATCCGGCGCCGCGTGCAGCACCCAGGTCTGCGAGGTCACCGACACCCCGCCGTACGCCAGCCCCCACAGCACCAGCAGCGCGGCGGCGCCCGCCGGGGAGCCGCCGGTGACCGGGACCAGCAGTTCGGCGGTGGCCAGCAGGATGAAGATCACCACGAGGGTGCGGCGCGGATCGCGGTGGGCGGTCGCGCCCGCGAGGAAGTTCCCGGCGATGCCCGCCACCCCGTACGCCAGCAGCAGCCCGCTGATGAGGCCCGTGCGCACACCCGCGACGTCCTCGAGCACCGGCCGGATATAGGTGTACGCGCAGAAGTGGCCGGTGACCAGCAGCAGGGTGGTCGTGAGTGCGACCCGCAGCCGGACCTCGCGGAACAGGCCCGGGACCTCGCGCAGCCGGATCGCCTCGGTCGCGGGCAGCCGCGGCAGGGTGATCGCCAGGGCGGCGGCCACCGCCAGCGACAGCGCGGCCATCACCGCGAACGCCGCCCGCCAGTCGATCAGGTCGCCGATCAGCGTTCCGGCGGGTACCCCCAGGACCGAGGCCACCGCGATCCCGCTGAAGACGATCGCGGTGGCGTGCCCCGCGGACTTCTCCGGCACCAGCCGTACGGCGAGTCCGGCGGCGATCGACCACACCCCGCCGATGCTCACCCCCACCAGGACCCGGGCGGTCAGCAGGACGGGGAAGCCCGGGGCGAGGGCGGCGAGCAGGTTGGCCGTGGCCAGCAAGCCCATCAGTGCGGTCAGCACCAGCCGCCGGTCGAGTCCGGCCACCCCGACGGTGATCAGCGGTGCCGCGACCGCCGCCACGATCCCGGGCACCGTCATCGCGAGCCCGGCGGTACCGTCCGAGACACCGAGCGTGGATCCGATGGAGGTGAGCAGGCCGACCGGCAGCATCTCGGTGGTGACGACGGAGAAGGTGCCGAACGCCACGGCGACGACGGCGAGCCAGGACCTGAGCGGTGAGGTGTGCGGAGTCGGGGTCGGGGTCGAGTGCGGAGTCGGGGTCGGGGTCGAGTGCGGAGTCGAAGGCGGCTGCGGACCGGGCCCGGAGACGCCTGTCGGAGTGGTGAATTCCGTGCGGTTGGACATGGTTCCAGCGAACTGCCGTTCCCGGCGGGGAACAACGGCGAACTCCTCACCCTTGCCATGAGCGAGGCTCATCGATCCCGGTGGGACCGTCCGGGAGGGGTGTCATGAGCGGGCTGGACCTCCGCGAACTGGAGTGTTTCCTCGTGCTCAGCGAGGAGTTGCACTTCGGACGGGCGGCCGAGCGGCTGTACGTCTCGCAGAGCAGGGTGAGCCAGCTGCTGCGTGCGCTGGAAGGGCGTATCGGCGCCCGGCTGCTGGACCGCACCAGCCGCCGGGTCCGGCTGACCCCGCTGGGCGAACGGTTCCTGGCCGAGCTGCGGCCCGCCCACGCCGCGCTGCATGGCGCGGTCGAGGGGGCGCGGGAGGCGGCCCACGGGGTCGGGGGCGTTCTGCGGGTGGGGTTCCAAGGGGCGGTCGGGGACGGGTTGATGGCGGCGATCGTGGCGTTCCGGGACCGGCATCCCGGGTGTGAGCTGGAGACGGTGGAGATTCCGCTCGCGGATCCCTTCGGCGCGCTGCGCCGGGGTGAGGTGGACGCGGCGGTGGTCTGTCTGCCGGTCGCCGAACCGGATCTCGTGCTGGGCCCGGTCTTCTCGCGGCAGCCGCAGCGCCTGGCGGTGGGCGGTGGCCACCCGCTCGCGGGCCGCGCCGTCGTACGGGCCGAGGAGCTGGCGGAGAGCCCGCTGGTCTCGCCGGCCGGTCCCGCACCGCGCTACTGGCGCGACGCCATGGCCCCTGCCGCGACCCCGGGTGGACGCCCGGTCCCGCCCGGCCCCCGGGTGCACACCCTCCAGGAGGGGCTGACGGCGGTCGCCGCGGGCCGGGGCGCGATGCTGCTCTGCGCGCCGACGGCCGAGTACCACGGCCGCAGCGCGGTGCGGTTCCTCCCGGTGGAGGGCATGCCGGAGTCGGCCCTTGGCCTGATCCGGCGCAGGGCCGACGCGACCGCGCGCGTACGGGAGTTCGGCCGGACCGTCGCCGCGACGTGCACGGCACGGACCTGACCGCGAGGTGCGGCGACGATCCCGGAACGGCCCTCACCAGCCGGAGCCGCCCCGGACCGGCCCCGGCGGAAAGCCGGGGCGGCCACGCCCGCACGCGGAATCGAGCCGGATCCCGTGATCCTGCACGGCACGGACCTGACCGCGGGACCGTGCGTACACCCCCCGTGCCCGTCCGGCCCGGGTCCGAGCCGACCCAGCCGGGGCCGGAGCGGCGGCCCGGCTGATGCCGTACACCCGTGTGTACGGCATCAGCCGGGCATGACCACAGCGCACGCGGCCCGGTCGGGTCAGCCGGAGGCCGCCGGCAGGTCCCTGCGCATGCAGACCCTCGGCCACCGGTCCAGGCCGTGCCTCGCCTCGCTCCGCCGGATCTCGCGCAGACCGGGGGTGAGTTCGCCCTCGGCCAGCGTCCGGAAGCCGCACCGGGCCGCGTAGTACGGCGCGTTCCAGGCCACGTCCACGAACGTGGTCAGGGTCAGCGCCGGTACGCCCATCGCGGCGGCGTGCGCCGCGATGTGGTCGATCAGGGCGCGGCCGACGCCGCGCCCGGCGGCGTCCGGGTGGACCGAGACCTGCTCGATATGCACATTGCCGTCGACGGGGTCGGTGATCAGGTAGCCCATCGCCCGGTCGGTGTCGTCCACCGCGACCCACGCCCGCCCGGCCCGCTGGTAGCACCCCAGCTCGGCCAGGCTCAGTGGCTCGTCGTCGGCGACCTCGTCCATGCCGACGTCCCGGAAGCACAGGCCCGCCGCGCGCTCGATCTCCTGGAGGACGGGGAGGTCTTCGATGGTGCTCGTTCGAATCCGCACACCACCATCATCCTCCGGCCGGACACACGAAGAGATGCCCCCCACCGCCGTGGAAGGCACCTCTTGGCCGTTCTGCTGCACTACAGATGCCACCGGACCGAGATCACCCCAATGACCTCGGTGTTCCCGGTGGCACTGATCACGAAGGTAACAAGCGCCGTGTCACAGAGTTGTGTTGACGGTGTCACGTCCCCGCCACGCGGCGTTTCGGCACCGACGCGGCGATGCGGCAGGTGCGGGTCGCTCCGCGCCGGGGTCGCGCGCCCCCTCAGTCCTCCGCACCCTGGGCGATGGCCTCGGCGACCTCACCGGTGCGGGCCGCCTCCTCCGTGGCGAAGCGTTCCGCGTCCAGCCGTTCGGCGAGCTCCTCGTCCTGGTTCATCAGCAGGTCCAGATTGCTGTCGCCCAGCTCCAGCACGCCCATGTCGACGTAGGCCCGCTGGAGCCGCTCGCCCCACAGCCCGATGTCCTTCACACAGGGCACGATCCGGCTGAACAGCAGCTTCCGGAAGATGTGGAGGTAGGGCGAGCGCTCGCTGAACTCCTCGGCCTCGGCCTTGGGGATGCCGAGGTTCTCCAGCACCTCGACACCGCGCAGCCGATCGCGCATCAGATAGCAGCCCTCGATGACGAACTCCTCGCGCTCGCGCAGCTCCGCGTCGGTGAGCTGGCGGTAGTAGTCGCGCAGCGCCATCCGGCCGAACGCGACGTGGCGGGCCTCGTCCTGCATCACATAGGCGAGGAGCTGCTGCGGCAGGGGTTTGTCGGTGGTGTCGCGGATGACGCCGAACGCGGCGAGCGCCAGGCCCTCGATGAGCACCTGCATACCGAGGTAGGCCATGTCCCAGCGGGAGTCGCGGAGGGTGTCGCCCAGCAGGGCCTGGAGGTTGTCGTTGATCGGGTAGAGCATCCCGATCTTCTCGTGGAGGAAGCGCCCGTAGAGCTCGGCGTGGCGCGCCTCGTCCATGGTCTGGGTGGCGGAGTAGAACTTGGCGTCGAGGTCGGGGGCCGATTCGACGATGCGGGCGGCGCAGACCATGGCGCCCTGTTCACCGTGGAGGAACTGGCTGAACTGCCAGGCGGCGGCGTGGCGCCGGAACTCCGCCCGCTCCTTTTCGGACATCCTTTCCCAGTAGCGGGTTCCGTACAGGGCCAGGGCCTCGTCGGGGGTGCCCAGCGGGTCGTACGGGTCCACCTCCAGGTCCCAGTCGATCCGTTTGGTGGCGTCCCACTGTTTGTCCTTGCCCTTCTGGTAGAGGGCGAGGAGCCGGGCACGGTGATCGTCGTACTCCCAGCTGAAGCGCGCAGCACCGGTGGCCGGCACCTTCCACATCGGGTCCCCGGAGTCCATCGCGTAGAGCTCATGCGTCGCCACCGACGCCCTCCTTCACCTCGCTCCCCCGTAACGGATGCGTTTTCGGCAGGCTCACACGCGCTCACCAAACGGTCAACAACACATCCGCGGGGGATTGACGCGCTTGCTGACAGGCAGTCTTATAAGAGGAGTTCGCCGGTCACCCGCCGACCTCGGCGTCGTGTCCGGGCCCTGTGTGTCCGTGCCATCCGAGTCCGAGCCATCAGCGAGGTGCCCCCAGCGATGACGACCATGACCGAACCGCCCGCGCTCCGGGACGCACTCGGGCTGATCAAGGACCGGGAGCGGGTGGCGCAGCGGCTGCTCGAATCCTCCGCCAAGCACTCCTTCGACCCCGACAAGGAGCTCGACTGGGACGCCCCGTTCGAGCCGGACAAGTGGTACTGGCCGCCGGAGCTGGTGTCCCTGTACGACACCCCCATGTGGCGGCGGATGTCGGAGGAGCAGCGCCATCTGCTGGCCAAGCACGAGGGCGCCGCCCTGCTGTCGCTGGGCATCTGGTTCGAGGTCATCCTGATGCAGCTGCTCGTCCGGCACATCTACGACAAGCCCGCCACCAGCGCCCATGTGCGCTACGCGCTCACCGAGATAGCGGATGAGTGCCGTCACTCGATGATGTTCGCGCGCCTGATCAACAAGGGCGGCATCGGCAACTACCCGGTCTCCCGGCTCCACCACAACATCGCCCGCTTCTTCAAGACGGTCTCCACCACGCCCGGTTCCTTCACCGCCACCCTGCTCGGCGAGGAGGTGCTGGACTGGATGCAGCGGCTGACCTTCCCGGATGACCGGGTGCAGACGCTGGTGCGCGGGGTGACCCGGATCCATGTGGTGGAGGAGGCCCGTCATGTGCGGTACGCGCGCGAGGAGCTGCGCCGCCAGATGGTGACCGCCCCGCGCTGGGAGCAGGAGCTGACCCGGGTCACCGCGGGCGAGTTCGCCCGTATCTTCTCCCGGGCGTTCGTCAACCCGCGGGTGTACACCGATGTGGGGCTGGACCGGCGGGAGGCGGTGGCCCAGGTACGGGCGAGCGGCCACCGGCGCGAGGTGATGCAGACCGGCGCCAAGCGGCTGACCGACTTCCTGGACGACATCGGGGTGCTGCGGGGTGTGGGCCGCCGGATGTGGCAGAGCTCGGGGCTGCTGCCGTAGGCGCCATGCGAGGACCCCGCACCCTGGCGCCCCCGACCGGGGCGGTTACGCTGCCAGACATGACGACAGGCAGCGGCACCGCCCCGGCCCGCCCGGAGGCAGCACCCCCGGCGGACCGCACCCGGGCCGCGCGCCGCGGAACCTATCGCCGGCTCAGCGTCGAGGCGCGGCGCGCCGAACTCATCGCGGCGGCCCTGGATCTCTTCGCCCACCGTCCGCCCGAGGACGTGTCGCTGGACGATGTCGCCTCGACCGCGGGTGCCTCCCGTCCCCTGGTCTACCGCTACTTCCCCGGCGGTAAGCAGCAGTTGTACGAGGCCGTGCTGCGCAGTGCCTCCGATGAGCTGGAGCGGTGCTTCGAGGAGCCGCAGCAGGGTCCGCTGAGCGCCCGGCTGGGCCATGTGCTGGACCGCTACCTCGCCTTCGTGGACGAGCACGACACGGGTTTCAGCGCGCTGCTCCAGAGCGGCAGCGTGGCCGAGACCTCGCAGACCAACGCGATCGTGGACGGCGTGCGGCGGGCCGGGGCGGAGCAGATCCTGCTGCACCTGGCGGTCCAGGCGCCCGGTCCGCGGCTGCGGATGATGGTGCGCACCTGGATCACTGCGGTCGAGGCGGCCTCCCTGGTCTGGCTGGACGAGCGCAAGGAGCTGCCGGTCGAGGAGTTGCGCGACTGGCTGGTCGACCACTTCGTCTCGCTGCTGTGCTCGACCGCGGCCTGTGATCCGCAGACCGCGGCGGTGGCCCGGGCCGCGCTCGCGATGGAGCCCGCGCAGGGGCCGGTGGGCTCGCTGCTGCGGAGGATGCTGCCGGTGGTGGGCGAGGCGGCGCATCTGCTGTGAGCGCCGTGGCGGGCGGGCTGTGAGACTGGTCCGGTGAGAAGCGAGGAGATGCCCTTCGTGGGCGGGCCGCTGGACGGCCGGGTGCTGAAGGTGCTGGTCGGCGCCACCGGACAGCCGCCGAAGCACTATGAGGTCCCGGTGGAGGACCAGGCGGGCGGACCTCCGACGGTCCATGTCTACCGCCGCGTCCCGGCGGGAATGTCGAAACGGCTGGGCGTGATCCGGGGCTGGCGGTACGAGTACGACCCGGAGGGCAGGGCGCACGGCGGGCTGAAGTGGCCGTGGTCCAAGCCGGGCTGATGCCGCGGGGGAATCGCCCCCTCGGGGTGTCCACCGGACCAGGGCCGATCGGCGGGACCGACCCACCGGACGGGTGACCGTGTTGACCCGACTCGCCCACAATTCTCCTGAAGATACGACCAACGTGCCACGATCCTGCTGATCTGGAGTGGAGAGACGCTTCAGCAGCCGGAGGTGAGCACGTGTCAGGACGATTCGTGGGCTCGGTCTGCGTGGCAGCGATCACCGCAGCCGCCGCACTCGTACCGCCCGTCGCGGGAGTCACGGCACAAGCCGCCCCGGCCCGCCCCGTCGACGCATCCGTCGCCGAGCTGCTGACCCAGCTCAAGACGATGTACCGGAAGGCCGAGGAGGCGACCGAGGCGTACAACGCGACCGAGGAGAAGCTGCGCACCCAGCGCGCGAAGACCAAGAAGCTGGCGGCCGACCTCGCCCGCACCCGCACCCGGCTGGCCGACAGCCAGGCCGACGCCGGACGGCTGGCCCGGCAGCAGTACCAGGGGCACAGCCGGCTCTCCTCCTACAGCTTCCTGCTCACCCTGCTCAGCACCCATCCGGACGCCGCCGCCGACCAGGCGCGCGAGCTCACCCGGGCCGCGGGCCGGGAAGCCGCCCTGGTCGAACGTCTGTCCAAGGGTGAGCGGCGCGCCGACACCCTCGCCACCCGGGCCCGTACCGCCCTGGACAAACAGCTGTCGCTGACCTCGAAGCGGAAGAAACAGCGCGACAAGGTGAAGAAGCGGCTCACCGGGATCGAGAAGAGGCTGGCGTCGCTGACCGCCCAGCAGATCGCCGAGGTGGCCGAACGCGAGCGCCAGGAGACCGAGGAGGCCCAGCAGAAGCTGGTCGCCTCCGGTGCTCTCGGCTCCGGGGCGGACGATCCGGCGGGCGCCGCGGGACCGCCCGCCGCCGACCCCACCGACCCCGGCCAGGAGACCGGCGGCCAGCAGGGCCAGACCGGCGGTGACGGCCAGGCGCCGCAGTCCACCGGCGGGTCCATGGCGTCCGCCACGGCCGGGCAGCGCGCCCTGGACTACGCCATGGACCAGATCGGCAAACCGTATGTGTGGGGCGCCGAGGGGCCCAACTCCTTCGACTGCTCGGGGCTGACGTCGCAGGCGTGGGCCCATGCGGGACGCACCATTCCGCGCACCAGCCAGGAGCAGTGGCGGCAGCTCCCCCGGATCTCCCTCCAGCGGCTGCGCCCCGGCGATCTGGTGATCTACAACAAGGGCGCCAGCCATGTGGCGATCTACGCGGGCAACGGCCAGGTGGTGCAGGCGCCGCGCCCCGGTCAGCAGGTGAAGCTCTCCCCGCTGGCCACCAATCCGGTGCAGGGCGCGGTGCGTCCGGGGCCGGTCACGACGCGGAAGCGCTGACCCGCTCCAGATAGGCCGCGGCCCGCTCCGGCTCGTAGAAGAAGTGCTCGAAGTCGGCGGGGTCGTCGAATCCGTTGGCGATCCGCCGGGCGACGTCGGGCAGCCCGGTCGCCGCGCCGAGGAGGCCCACGATGTGCTCCGGCGGCGGGGCCAGCATCGTGTTGGTCCACTTGGTGACGTGCCGTGCGGTGGCCCAGTAGCGGTCGAAGGTCCGGTGCATCCAGTCGGCGTCGAACGGGCGGTCACCGTGTTCGACGATGCTCTCCAGATAACCGGCGGCGCATTTGGCGGCCGAGTTGGCACCCTGGCCGGTGATGGGGTCGTTGGTGACCACCACATCCGCGACGCCGAGCACCCGTCCGCCGCCGGGCAGCTCCCCGACGGGGTGGCGCACGGTCGGGGCGTACCGCCCGACCAGGGTGGCGCCCGCGTCCGTCAGCTCGACCTTGGTGGCCCGCGCGTACTCCCACGGGGTGAACCGCTCCATCAGCTCCAGGATCAGGGCCAGCTGTTCGGAGGGGTCGGTGATGCCCTGGAAGACATCGGCGGGGCCGCCCGGGACGCCCTCCCAGAAGAGGATGTCGGCGCGGCCGGAGCGGGTGAGGGCCGGCATGACGAACAGTTCGCCGACACCGGGCACCAGATTGCAGCGCACCGCGTCCAGCTCCGGGTGTTCCGGACGCGGGCCGAGACCGTGCACATAGGCGAGGGCGAGCGCGCGCTGCGGGGCGGCGTACGGGGAGCGGGCGCCGTCCCGGCCGAAGAGCGAGACCAGTTCGCCCTTGCCGGCGGCCACCAGCACCAGGTCGTAGGCGGTGGCGAAGACATCGAGGTCGGAGACGGAGGCACCGTGCACGACCACCCGCCCGCCGCGCCGTGCGAACAGCTCCAGCCAGCCCGCCATCTTCAGCCGCTGGTCGACGGACTGGGCATACCCGTCCAGCGGTCCGAGCCAGTCGACGGCGCGGGGGTGGCCCGCGGGGGTCGGCGGTCCGGCGATGGACACGCCCAGCCCCTCGATCCGCGGCGCCTGCGCATCCCAGAAGTTCAGTTCCAGGTCACGCTCGTGCTGGAGCGCGGTGTGGAACATGACCTGGGTGGACATCACCCGCCCGGAGCGGATCTCATCGGCCGTCCGGTTGGACATCACGGTGACCTCGTACCCCCGGGCCTGGAGGCCGAGGGCGAGCTGGAGCCCGGACTGTCCGGCTCCGACGATGAGTATCTTCCGCATGACTGTCGACGCTCCCTCGAGCTCGGACCAAAAGAGGAATGGAGCATTCCATTCCGCGAGCGGTGCCGAGGTTACGTCACTCGGGTGAAACGTCAACGGCGTGCCGCACCAGGGCCAGCAGCGCGTCCACCACCGTGATCCGCCGACGGGCGTCCATGAGCACCACGGGGACCCCCTCGGTCACCGAGAGCGCGTCCCGCACGTCCTCCGGCAGATACCGGGGTGCCCCCTCGAAGTGATTGACCGCAACCACATAGGGCAGTCCGAGGCTCTCGAAGTAGTCCAGCGCCGGGAAGCTGTCCTCCAGTCGCCGGGTGTCGGCCATCACCACCGCGCCGATCGCCCCGCGCATCAGGTCGTCCCACATGAACCAGAAGCGGTGCTGGCCGGGGGTGCCGAAGAGATACAGCACCAGGTCGTTCTCGAGCGTGATCCGGCCGAAGTCCATCGCCACCGTGGTGGTCAGCTTGTCCGGGGTCGCGGTGATGTCGTCGATGTCCTCACCGGCCCGGGTCATCAGCGCCTCGGTCTGCAGCGGGGTGATCTCCGAGACCGCCCCCACGAAGGTGGTCTTCCCCACCCCGAAACCGCCCGCTATCACGATCTTGGTCGCGATCGGCGCCCGCGAACGGTCCGTCTGCCAGCTCTGTGGAGCCTCCTCGGCACCGGGTATCCCCGTGCCCGGAATCCCGGCACCGGGTATGCCGGACCCCCGCGACGGCGGCACCGCCGTCGCGGCCGGAATCGTGTCAGAGCCTGCGGAGTCCACTGAGCACCCTTTCGAGCAACGCGCGGTCCGGCTGTCCCGGGCCCCGCCCGGTGCCGTAGACGCGGATCTTTCCCTGGTCGGCTAAGTCGCTGAGCAGGACGCGCACCACCCCGAGCGGGATCTTGAGCATCGCGGAGACCTCCGCGACCGAGCGCATCCGGCGGCAGAGTTCGATGATCGCCCGGATCTCCGGCAGCATCCGGGCGCCCGGCCCGCCGGAAGGGGCCGGGTCCCACCGTCCGTCCGGTGGCTCCAGCGAGGCCACGAAAGTCTCCACCAGCAGCACATGGTCCGAGCGGGTCCGCCCGCCGGTGAGGGAGTACGGCCGGACGCGGCCGGGCTGGCGGGCGGGCCGACCGGACCCGGCCGTCACTGAGCCGACTCCAGGGACCTGCGTAGTTCACCGCGGAGTTCGGGGGTGAGCACATGTCCGGCCCGGCCCACGAACAGCGCCATGTGATAGGCGACGACGGTCATATCGCAGTCGGGGGTGGCATGCACGCCCAGCAGCGAACCGTCCCCGATCGTCATGACGAACAGACTGCCGCCGTCCATCGCCACCATCGTCTGCTTGACGCCCCCGCCGTCCATCAGCTTCGCCGCGCCGAGCGTGAGACTGCCCAGCCCCGAGACGATCGTGGCGAGGTCCGCGCTGGAACCCTTGGGCCCGTCCTGTGCCGTGGGGTCGAGGGCGCCCGCGGCGGTGAGGTGCCGCGCGTCGGAGGAGAGCAGCATCAGCCCGTCCGAGGAGACCACCGCGACCGATCGGACGCCCGGCACCTCCTCCACGAGATTCGCCAGCAACCAGTGCAGATTACGGGCCTCGGAACTCAACCCGTAGGTACTACTGGGCGCATTCACCTGCGTGCCTCCTCAACCGTGTCACCCTCGTCATGCGCCCCCGTACATTCTGGGCCGCCCTGGGGGCCGTGCTCCCGGCCCCGGCCGCGTGCGGCGATCTCGGCCTCGGCGTCCCGGCGGCCCTCCAGCGCACCGCGCTGGAAACCGCCGAGTCTGCGCCGCAGCTCCTCCGCGTCCACCGCCCCGGACCGCTCCCGCGCCCCGGGGGCGCGGCGCTCCACGCTCTTCGGGGTGCGCTTGGGAAGTCCCTTGTCGGTGCGGGGGTGTTCGGCGGCCCGGGTGTGCTCCTCGGAACCGATGGCGTACGGATCCGTACGATCCGCGTCCGCACCGGCCGGGCCCCAGGCGTCCGCGCCCACCGGGCGGGCCCCGTGGCCGCCCGCGGGCTCCTCGGCGCCGGGGTCACCGGCCGCGTCGCCGGACGCGGCCGGGGCGGTGCCGGACCGGGACGTGCGCCTGGGCAGCGCGGGCGGCGCCGCGGCACTCCCCGGGGCCGGGTGGCCGCGCGGCGGCGTCGGTTCCATCGGATACGGCGCGTCGTCCGGGGCCACGGCCGGGGCCGTGCTCCACCGCTCACCCGGAGCGGCCCAGGGGGCGGGGGTCTCCGCCCCGGGGTCCACGGCCGCGGACCCGGGCACCCCGTCCGGCTCCGGCTCGGCAGCCGGCATGGACGCCGAACGGGCCTGCGACGGAAGGAAGTTGGAGTTGGCCTCGGCCTCCGACCCGGGGAAGGCGGGCAACCCCACGTCACCGCGGTCGGCGCCGGCACCTGCCGAGGGCGCGGGCGGCAGCCCGGCACCCGGCGGACCCGCCGGGAGGATCTTCGTGGGCAGGACCACGACGGCCGCCACCCCGCCCGGCTGCTGCTCGCGCAGCTGCACCCGGACCCCGTGGCGCGCGGCGAGCCGGGTCACCACGTACAGGCCGAGCCCCAACGGGTCCTCGGGCTGCGGGCCCTGGCAGTAGTCGGGCACCGGATCGGCGAGCCGGTCGTTCAGCTCCACCATCCGCTCGGGGGTCATCCCGATGCCCTCGTCCTGGATGGAGAGCATGACCTCGCCGCTCTCCAGCAGCCAGCCGGAGAGCTGCACCGGGGCGTCGGGCGGGGAGAACGAGGTGGCGTTCTCCAGGAGTTCGGCGACCAGGTGGCTGATGCTGTCGGCGGCGTACCCGGCGACCTGGGCATGCGGCGGGAGTGACTGGATCCGCACCCGGTCGTACCGCTCGACCTCGCTGATCGAGGCGCGCAGCACATCCAGCAGCGGCACCGGGCCGGGATGGCCGGAGGTGTTCTCCGAGCCCGCGATGACCAGGAGGTTCTCGCCGTACCGGCGCATACCGGTGGCCAGGTGGTCCAGTTGGAAGAGGGTCTCCAGCCGGTCGGGGTCCTGTTCCTGCTCCTCCATGCCCTCGATGACGGCGAGCTGCCGCTCGATCAGACCGAGGGTGCGCAGGGCGAGGCTGACGAAGCTGCCGTGCACCCGGGACCGCAGCCCCTCCAGCCGGGCGGCGACCGCGTCCCGCTCGCGGCGCAGCGCGTCCCGTTCATCGGCCAGCCGCTGCCGCTCCCCGACCAGCCGGGTGCGCTCGGTGCCGAGTCCGGCGGCGCGCTCCTGGGCGCGCACGGCCTTGGCGTGGAGCTCGTTGACCGCGCGGACCGCGTCGGCGAACTCGTCGTCGCGGCCGGTGTAGCCGACCGGTTCCTCGGCCGCCGGATCGGCCGCGACCCGGCGGGCGCCACGCCGCAGGACGGCCAGCGGCCGGGTCATCGAGCGGGCGGTCTGCACACCGGTGCCGAGGGCCAGCAGCAGGGCGCCGCCGACGATCGCGATCCGCACCTCCAGGGTGGTGACCGCGTCGTGGCGCACCCCCGTGACCGCGGAGATCTCGGCCGAGGCCAGGGAGGACTCGACCCCGCGCATCCGGGTGAGGCGGGCGCTCAGGGCGGTCTCGACCCGGTCCTCGTCGACGAGGAGGTCGGCGCCGGACAGCCGGCCCCGGTCGGTGAGGCGGGTGGCGTACCGCTCGGCGGTGCCGACCTCGGTGCCGTTGACCGTGCGGTCGTAGCGCTCACCGGCCGGGGCCGGGGCGAGCTGGCGGAAGTCGGCGAGCGCGGACCCGTCGCGCAGGTGGGCCCGCTGGGCGGCGGAGGTCAGCGCGGGCTGGGCGCCGCCCCCGGCCAGCGCGGCCGTGAGCAGGCCGCGGGTGGCCGACGCCTGCTCGGTGGCCCGGCCCAGCGGGACGAGCGCGGCGGCGGAGCCGGAGCCCGCGTCGGGCAGTTCGCGGGCCAGGCGGACGGAGACCTCGTTCAGCGCCTGGACGGCGGTGGTGTACGAGGTGAAGACCTCCAGCGCCGGGCCATGGCCGGTCAGGGCCTGCTGGCGCAGCCGCGGGAGGCCGTCCAGCAGCCGCCGGACGGAGCCGGGGACCTCCTGGCGCACCTCCTGGACCTGGCGGTCCACCCGGGCGCGCTGGCTCTCGGAGACACCGCCGCCGGAAGCGGTGGTGCGCCCGCCCGCGACATAGGCGGTCATGGCGTCGCGCTCGTCGGCGAGGGAGTGGGCCAGGGTCACCGCGTCACGGTTGGTCCGGGCGAGGCCGACCAGCCGCTGGGCGTCGGTGCAGTCGTCGAGGGCCAGGAGGACGGCCGGGGCGCCCGCGCCGAGGACGGCGAGGGAGACGAGGACGACGGACGCGGCCAGGCGGTTGCGGACACGCGCGGTACGCCGCCGTGCCGTGCCGCCCTGGAGATCCTGAAGGCGTGGCCCGCCGTCCGGTTCGCGCTGGGTGCCCCGAAGCCGCTTCTTCCGCACCGGTGCTCACAATCTTTTCTCGCCCGACCGCTGTGATTCCAGAGGTGACGACGGATCAACAATTGTGTTTCCCCACCCCTGGTAGGGAATCCGACCCTTCCAGGACGGCTCGGGGGCGGGCGTGCATCACCCACCCGGCCACCTGAACGAGTGAACCGCATTGCGTAGTTGACCACCAACTTTGTGTATGGGCCATACCCTTCCGCCGCCTTTTGCGGGAGTGGAAAAGACGTGGCCGCCCTGGAAAGATGCCCGCCCACACCTTCCCAGACATCGCATTCCCGCCCCAATCCGACAAACATCTGCTTGGTACGAACCATTGTCTTTCTCTTCACCCCTGGAGGGGCGGTGTTCGAAGGGGGTCCGGCAGACTGACGGCATGCGCATCGAACTCGCGACGGCCCCGGGCGATCAGCGGCGCCCCAACGAGGACTGGGCCTCGGTGACCCTGCCCGCCTCGGGGCTCGGCGGCTCACTGGTGATCCTGGACGGGGTGACCCCGCCCGAGGGTGACGACGGATGCGTCCACGGAGTGCCGTGGTTCACCGCGCGACTGGGCGGCGCACTGCTCGAACTGTCCGGTTCGCGAAGGGATATGACCCTGGCCGCATGCCTCTCCGAGGCGATCGGGCGTACCGCGGAAGCGCATGGTTCAACCTGTGACCTTTATCACCCACTGACCCCGCAGGCCACCGTGGTGGCCGCCCGCTGGGACGCGGAGCGGGTCGAACATCTGGTGCTCTCCGACTCGGCGTTGCTCGTCGAGGAGGCGGGCGGCGAGGTGACCCCGGTGCTCGACGACCGCATCGACCGGCTGCGCGCGGCGGGCCACCGGCTTGCCGGACTGCGGAACGCCGAGGGCGGCTTCTTCACCGCCGCCGCCGATCCCGCCGTCTCGGCCAGGGCGGTCACCGGCACCCGGCCGCGCACCGGGGTCCGGGCGCTGGCGGCCCTCACCGACGGGGCGTCGCGCTGGGTGGAGGTGTTCGGCGAGGGCGACTGGACGGCCTGCTTCGCCCTGCTGCGCAAGGAGGGCCCACAGGCACTGATCGACCGGGTACGGGCGGCCGAGCACGCCGACCCGGACGGAACCGCTTTCCGGCGCGGCAAGGCGCACGACGACGCGGCCGTGATCTACGCCGAACTCTGAGCCCCCCGCACCCCGGCGGGGCGCCGCCCCTCCGATGGAGCACAGGGGGTACCGCCGTTGCCACATCCGCGTCGCCGTATCCCCACGGCTCGCGGATGCTGACGTATGTGAGTGCCCTACTCCTCGCCCCCGCGGGCCGAGTGCCCGGCGTCGTCGGCCTCCTGCTCACTGTTCAACCGGTGCAGCAGGCGGGCGAGTTCGGCGACCTCGCTGCGCTCCCACCCGGCGAGCCGGCGGGCGTAGCGGGCCCGGCGGGCGACCCGGACGGCGCGGAAGCGGCTCCGGCCCTCGTCGGTCAGCTGCACCAGGAAGGCCCGGCCGTCCGCCGGGTCCGGGGCGCGGGTGACCAGACCGAGCCCCTCCAGGGCGCGCAACTGACGGCTCATCGTGGCCTTGCCGACGCCGATGTACCCGGCGAGGTCGGTGGCGCGCTGGGGCCCCGCGTCCTCCAGTCGCATGAGCAGCCCGTACGCGGCGGATTCCAGATCGGGGTGGACCTCACGGGCCAATTCCCCGGACGCGGCACGGGCCCGGCGGAGGAAGACCGCCAATTCGCGCTCCAGAGCCAGGAATGCGTGGTCCACACCAATTCCACCCAGGGTGCCGCCCTCACCCCGCTCGGGGGGCAGTGGCCCGTTGTTGTGCACGTCAGAGCCCTCTCCGCATTTTCACATGGTGAAAGTTTCTGCCAGGCGCGGCTGTTGCCGCAGCTCCGTCAGTATTTCGCAGGATTAGACCAACGGCACCACCCCCTCCCCCTTCCCCGCTCTTATCTACGCCCGTAGCGTCATTTCTGACATGGCCATACCAAACATCTCCCGCTCCCCCCACCGAGGCTTCGGAGGCTCGCCATGCCCGTGCACAGACCCGGTCCGGCCCGACGCGCCCTCAGTGCGCTGACCGGCCTTCTCGCCGCCCTCGCGACCACGACCTTCGCGCTCTCCGCCCCGGCCGCCGCGGCCCAGGGCCCGGAGGACATCCCCCACCCCGAGGACGACTGGGCGGGCTCGCAGATACTCAAGCATGAGGGCGGGTCCACCACCGGCCAGGAGCCGCCGAGTGTGCTCGCCACCGTCGAGGGTGTCGACGTCAGCAGCCACCAGGGCAATGTCGCCTGGTCCACGCTCTGGAGCAGCGGCGTCCGGTTCGCCTACGTCAAGGCGACCGAGGGCACCAGCTACACCAATCCCTACTTCACCCAGCAGTACACCGGCTCGTACGACGTGGGCATGATCCGCGGGTCGTACCACTTCGCGCTGCCGAACAACTCCAGCGGCGCCGCCCAGGCCAACTACTTCGTCGACCACGGCGGCGGCTGGTCCAAGGACGGCAGGACCCTGCCCGGCGCGCTGGACATGGAGTACAACCCCTACGGCGCCACCTGCTACGGCAAGAGCGCCAGTGCGATGGTCAGCTGGATCAAGGACTTCTCCGCCACCTACCGTGCCCGCACCGGCCGTGACCCGGTGATCTACACCTCCACCAGCTGGTGGAAGACCTGCACCGGCAACTCCAGCGCCTTCGGTGGCGTCAACCCGCTGTGGATCCCGCGCTACGGCTCGTCCGTCGGTGAACTCCCGGCCGGCTGGGGCTTCCACACCATCTGGCAGTACACCTCCTCCGGCGCGACCGTCGGCGACCACAACAAGTTCAACGGCGCCCTGGACCGGCTCAAGGCCCTGGCGAACGGCTGACGCGGCGGTCCGCGGCAACTCCCCACGACCGGCGCACCCGCCCTCCGGCGTACGGACAGGTCTGTCTGTACGCTGGGGGGCACCGTCCGTCCTGGGCCCCGCCCCGAGGAGCATGACCATGAGCAGCACCCGCCCCTCCGCCCGTGAACGGATCCTGTCCACGGCCACCACCCTGTTCAACGCCCACGGGGTGCGCGGGGTCGGGGTGGACCGGATCATCGCCGAGTCGGGCGTGGCCAAGGCGACGCTGTACTCCCACTTCGGCTGCAAGGACGCCCTGGTCCTGGCGTACCTCCGGGAGTCGGACACCTACTGGCGCCGGGCGCTGGCCGAGGCGGCCGAGGCGGCCGGGCCGGATCCGCGCGACCAGCTGACCGGTCTCTTCGACGCGCTGTGCGCCGCCACCGTGCGGGACGGCTTCCGCGGCTGCGCCTTCGTCCGGACCGCCGGGGAGACGGAGCCGGGCAGCGCCACCCACGAGGCGACGGCCGAGCACAAGCGCACGGTGCGGGCCTGGCTGACCGGACTGGCCACCGCGGCGGGGGCCGCCGACCCCGCGGTGCTGGCACTCCAGATCTCCGTGCTCGTCGACGGCGCGATGTCCGCGGCCGCGGTGGAGCCCGGACCCGAGATCGCGATGGCGGCGAAGGCGGCGACCCGGGTACTGGTGGCGGGCGCCTGCCCGGCTCCGGTCTGACCGCCCCGCGGGACGACCCGCAGGACGAAGGGCCCGACCGCGGTCGGGTCCTTCACCGTCTGCCCGGGGCGCGGGACGGTCAGACGGCGGTGAGCTCCGGCTCCCGCACCGCGCCGGAGGCCAGCAGCGTCCGATAGCGCTCCTGGTGGGCGGCCAGCCCCGCCTCGTCGAGCGTCGGCGTCGCGTACAGCGCGAACGGCTCCTCGTAGCGGAGGCCGGTCATCCGGGCGGTGGCCTCCAGCGGCCTGAGCAGCTCGGCGACCGTGTAGCGGTTGGCCCCCTCGGGGCGGTAGTGGTCCTCCCCACCGCCCAGCGAGGTGGTGACCAGCAGCGACTTGCCGTGCAGGGAGGTGCCGCCGGTGCCGTACGCCCAGCCGTGCAGGAAGACCTCGTCGAGCCACTTCTTGAGCAGCGGGGGCACCGAGTACCAGTAGAAGGGGAACTGGAGCACGATCCGGTCGTGCTCCAGCAGCAGCCGCTGCTCCCGCTCCACATCGAGCACCAGACCGGGACAGGCGGCGTACAGGTCGTGGACCGTGACGCCCTCCACCGGCCGGGCCGCCTCGGCGAGCGCGGCGTTGACCCGGGAGGCGGCGAGATCGGGGTGGGCGAGGACGACAAGAGTGCGCACGGGTTCCTCCGTGGGGTTCCGTGATGCCGTGGACGGCGGGGAGGGCGGGCACGTCGGCGCCACCACACCGAACAGACAGGTCTGGCTGGCCTGCTGGGAACGCTACCAGACAGACCTGTCTGGCTGCCATCGGTGAGGGCCCGGCGCGAGCGGGCCGGAGGCGCCGCGTCGCCCCGGCGGCGTCCGTCACGCCGCCGCCGGAACCTCCGGGGTCACCGACGAGGCGGGCTGGAGCGCCAGCTCCAGCACCTGCCGGACGTCGGAGACGGGGTGCACATCCAGCTTCTCCAGCACCTCGGCCGGGACATCGTCCAGATCGGGCTCGTTCCGCTTGGGGATGACGACGGTGGTCACCCCGGCCCGGTGCGCCGCCAGCAGCTTCTGCTTGACGCCGCCGATGGGCAGCACCCGCCCGGTCAGCGAGACCTCGCCGGTCATCGCCACGTCCGGGCGCACCTGGCGGCCGGAGAGCAGCGACGCGAGCGCCGTGGTCATGGTGATGCCCGCGCTCGGGCCGTCCTTGGGCACCGCGCCCGCCGGGACGTGCAGATGGACACCGCGCTCCTTGAGATCGCCCACCGGGAGTTCCAGCTCCGCGCCGTGGGAGCGCAGGAAGGACAGCGCGATCCGGGCGGACTCCTTCATCACCTCACCGAGCTGACCGGTCAGCGTCAGCCCCGCGCCACCCGTCTCCGGATCGGCCAGCGACGCCTCGACGAACAGCACGTCGCCGCCCGCGCCGGTGACCGCGAGCCCGGTGGCCACACCGGGGACGGCGGTGCGCCGCTCGGCCGGGTCCTGGGCGGACTCGGGGGTGTGGTGCGGCCGTCCGATCAGCGGCCGCAGGCTCTCCACCCCGACGGTGAACGGCAGCTTCCGCTCGCCCAGTTCATGCTGGGCCGCGATCTTGCGCAACAGCCGTGCCACGGACCGCTCCAGGGTCCGCACACCCGCCTCGCGGGTGTACTCGCCCGCCAGCCTGCGCAGTGCCGCGTCCTCGACCACGACCTCGCCCGGCTCCAGTCCGGCACGCTCCAGCTGCCGGGGCAGCAGGTGGTCACGGGCGATGGTGACCTTCTCGTCCTCGGTGTAGCCGTCCAGCCGCACCAGCTCCATCCGGTCCAGCAGCGCCTCCGGGATGGCCTCCAGGACGTTGGCGGTGGCCAGGAAGACCACATCGCTCAGATCGAGTTCGACCTCCAGGTAGTGGTCCCGGAAGGTGTGGTTCTGGGCTGGGTCCAGGACCTCCAGCAGGGCCGCGGCCGGGTCGCCGCGGAAGTCGGAGCCGACCTTGTCGATCTCGTCGAGCAGGACGACCGGGTTCATCGATCCGGCCTCCTTGACGGCCCGGACGATACGGCCGGGCAGCGCGCCCACGTAGGTGCGCCGGTGGCCGCGGATCTCCGCCTCGTCGCGGACGCCGCCGAGCGCGACCCGGACGAACTTCCGCCCCATCGCCCGGGCGACGCTCTCGCCGAGGCTGGTCTTGCCGACCCCGGGCGGGCCCACCAGGGCCAGCACGGCACCGCCGCGGCGGCCGCCGACGACGCCGAGACCCCGGTCGGCGCGGCGCTTGCGCACCGCCAGGTACTCGGTGATCCGCTCCTTGACGTCCTCCAGGCCCGCGTGGTCGGCGTCCAGCACCTCCTTGGCGCCCTGGATGTCGTACGCGTCCTCGGTGCGCTCGTTCCACGGCAGCTCCAGGACGGTGTCCAGCCAGGTGCGGACCCAGCTCCCCTCGGGGCTCTGGTCGGAGGACCGCTCCAGCTTGTCGACCTCCTTCAGGGCCGCCTCGCGGACCTTGTCCGGCAGCTCGGCGGCCTCCACCCGGGCCCGGTAGTCATCGGACTCGTCCTCCGGATCTCCGTTGAGCTCGGCCAGCTCCTTGCGGACGGCCTCCAGCTGGCGCCGCAGCAGGAACTCGCGCTGCTGCTTGTCCACGCCCTCCTGGACGTCCTTGGCGATCGACTCGGCGACGTCCTGTTCGGCCAGGTGCTCGCTCAGCCGGCTGACCGCCAGCCGCAGCCGGGCCACCGGGTCGGCGGTCTCCAGCAGCTCCACGCGCTGGGCGGTGGTGAGGAACGGCGAGTAGCCCGCGTTGTCGGCGAGCTGCGCGACATCGTCGATCTGCTGCACCCGGTCCACGACCTGCCAGGCACCGCGCTTGCGCAGCCAGCTGGTGGCCAGCGCCTTGTACTCCTTCATCAGTTCGGTGACGGCACCGGGCAGCGGGTCGGGCACGATCTCCTCGACCACGGTCCCCTCCACCCACAGCGCCGCCCCGGGACCAGTGGTCCCGGCGCCGATGCGGACGCGGCGCACACCGCGGATGAGCGCACCGGGGTCACCGTCGGAGAGGCGGCCCACCTGCTCGACGGTGCCGAGCGTGCCGATCCCCGTGTAGGTCCCGTCGACCCGCGGCACCAGCAGCAGCTGCGGTTTCCCTCCGCCGCCGCGGGAGCGGGCGGCGGCCTGGGCGGCCTCGACCGCGGCGCGCACCTCGGTGTCGGACAGGTCCAGCGGCACCACCATGCCGGGCAGCACCACCTCGTCGTCGAGAGGCAGCACGGGCAGGGTGAGCGGTGTGGACAGCGAAGCCATGATCTCCCCTTAGGCAGGCAAGTTGAGCTATGCAGACTCAATGCGCCTGGGGCTCCCGGTGTTCCCGGAGCCGTGTTCGCTGTGAGCGATCAGCTGTTCGGTGCGCCGGATGGCTGGACGGAGAGGTCTCCACCACTGGCGGCCGTCCTTGCCTCTCGCCCCACCACAACGCTCCCCGGGCCACGAGTGATGTCACCAGAGGTCGGTGTGTCCACCACCACAGCCGCCGCGCCGGGACGGCCAATCCGGTGGACCGCCGAGCGGGCACGGCGCGAGGATGGCGGCGGGTCCGCCACGGGCCCGCGCGCCCCGTCCAGCCGGAGGATCGCCATGCAGCCCCCGTACGACACCGCGACCGGTCAGCCGGTCACCCTCGACCGCCGGGACGGGCCCCACGGCGAGGTGGTGCTGCGGCGGCGCGGGACGCCGGACGGCGGGGACGCCGTCTTCGAGATCATCGCCAACGGCTGCTTCCTGATGGACACCTCCGACGGCCGCTCCGAGCGGCTGCTGGTCCGGGCCGCCCTCGACGCCCTGCCCGCCGACCGCCCCGCCCCCGCCCTGCTCATCGGCGGTCTCGGTGTCGGCTTCTCGCTCGCCGAGGCGGCCGGTGAGCCGCGCTGGGGCCGGATCGCGGTAGTGGAGCGGGAGGAGGCGGTCGTCGGCTGGCACCGCGACGGCCCGCTGGCGGCGGTCTCCGCGACCGCGCTGGCCGATCCGCGCACCGCGATCGTCCGTGCCGATCTGATGGCCCACCTGCGCGCACCGGACGCCCCGGTCTACGACGCGCTCTGCCTGGACATCGACAACGGACCGGACTGGACGGTGACCGAGGACAACACCGGCCTCTACTCCCCCACCGGACTGGCCGCCTGCGCGGCCCGCCTCACACCGGGCGGAGTGCTCGCGGTCTGGTCGGCGCGGCCGTCAGCGGCATTCGAGGAATCTCTCCGCAATGCCGGATTCAGCAGGGTCCGTACGGAAGAGATCGCAGTTGCCCGGGGAGTGCCCGACGCGGTCCACATCGGGATTCGAGGCGCGTAGCCGAGCCGCGTACGCTGCCCTTACGCTTTCATGCCTAGACCACGCCGCACGGCACATCACCAGGCGCGGAGCGCGGTTTTTCAGGACGAACGCATGGGGCGGGCGTATGGAGCAGAATCTCAACGGCCACAACGGGGCCGTCACGACCACCCCCGGCGCACAGCGCCGGGTGCTCGTCGTCGAGGACGATCCGACCATCGTGGACGCGATCGCCGCCCGGCTGCGGGCCGAGGGCTTCCAGGTGCAGACGGCGGGTGACGGCCCGGCGGCCGTCGACACCGCCGAGGCGTGGCAGCCCGATCTGCTGGTGCTCGATGTGATGCTGCCGGGGTTCGACGGACTCGAGGTGTGCCGTCGGGTGCAGGCGCGGCGGCCGGTTCCGGTGATGATGCTCACCGCGCGCGATGACGAGACCGACATGCTGGTCGGGCTCGGGGTCGGCGCGGACGACTACATGACCAAGCCGTTCTCGATGCGCGAGCTCGCCGCCCGGGTGCATGTACTGCTGCGGCGGGTGGAGCGGGCGGCGCTGGCCGCGCACACCCCGCGCAGCGGGATCCTGCGCCTGGGCGAGCTGGAGATCGACCACGCGCAGCGCCGGGTGCGGGTCCGCGGCTCCGACGTCCACCTCACGCCCACCGAGTTCGACCTGCTGGTCTGCCTGGCCAACACCCCGCGCGCGGTGCTCTCCCGGGAGCAGCTGCTGGCCGAGGTGTGGGACTGGGCGGACGCCTCCGGCACCCGGACCGTGGACAGCCACATCAAGGCGCTGCGCCGGAAGATCGGCGCGGAGCGGATCCGTACGGTGCACGGCGTCGGCTACGCCCTGGAGACCCCGGCCGCATGACGGCCCCCGGCGCTCGCAGGGTCCCTTCCGTCCGCAAGGCCCTGAAGGCGCTGCGGACGCTCACGACGGCCGGTGAGGCGCGGGCCGCCCGCCCCCCGCAGCCGCCCGGCTCCCCCGGGGCCACCGCGCGGCGCCGCTGCGCCCGCAGCCGGGCCACCTGGGACCGGGTATGGGAGGCACTGCGGCCGTTCGACCCGTACCGCTCGGTCAAGGCCGCGCTCGGAGCGCTGGTCATCGGGTCAGTGATCATCACCACGCTGCTGGTGTTCGCGGCGATGCATTCGAACACCGAGCTGCGCGTGATCACCATCTTCTCGATCATCGCCTCCCTGCTGATCACCCAGTTCGTGGCGCACGGCCTCACCGCTCCGCTGGACGAGATGACCGCGGTCACCCGGGCGATGGCACACGGCGACTACACCCGGCGGGTGGGCGCGGCACAGCGCCGGGACGAGTTCGGCCACCTGGCGAGCGCCTTCAACCGGATGGCGGCGGACCTGGAGGCGGTGGACACCCACCGCAAGGAACTGGTGGCCAATGTCTCGCATGAGCTGCGCACCCCGATCGCGGCGCTGCGCGCGGTGCTGGAGAACGTGGTCGACGGGGTTTCCGAGGCCGATCCGGAGACCATGCGGGTCGCGCTGCGCCAGACCCAGCGGCTGGGCCGTCTGGTCGAGCAGCTGCTCGATCTGTCGCGGCTGGACAACGGGGTGGTGCCGCTCTACGCCCGGCGCTTCGAGGTCTGGCCGTATCTGGCCCAGATCCTCAAGGAGGCGAGCATGGCCAAGGGCGCGGAAGCCGGGTCGGGCTCGCACACCCGCAAGGACGTCCACCTCCACCTGGACGTCTCGCCGCCGGAGCTGACCGCGCACGCGGACGCCGAGCGGCTGCACCAGGTGGTGGCGAATCTCATCGACAACGCCATGAAGCACAGCCCGGCGCACGGCCGGGTCACGGTCCGGGCCCGGCGCGGCGAGGAGCCGGAGAGCCTGGAGCTGGAAGTGCTGGACGAGGGCCCCGGCATCCCGGAGGCCGAGCGGTACCGGGTCTTCGAGCGCTTCAACCGCGGCGGGCTCTCGCCGGGCGGCACGGGGCCCGTGGTCCGCCGTCCCTCGGGACAGGGCAGCGACGGGGGCACCGGGCTGGGGCTGGCCATCGCCCGCTGGGCGGTCGATCTGCACGGCGGCCGGATAGGTGTCGCGGAGTCCCCCCGGGGCTGCCGGATCAAGGTGACCCTTCCGGGCGGTGCCAGAGATCACATGTGACGTAAAGTCGATCCCGGACGCGCACATCCGAGCGGTGTGGGTGCACTTTTGCGTTCGCTCGTATCTGCGGAAACACAGCGGAACCCCGTGTGTTTCCCGCCATGACATGCACCGAAACCCGCCGATCGATGTGACTTGCGCGACGATGACCAGTGCGGCCTGCACGTAAGGGTCCAAGAGGCGTAGCCTTTATTCCCGCTGTCCACCACCTAAGGAAGCGGAAGAGGGCGGTTGCCGCCGTGTCGCCACAGTCCCCCAATACCTCGAGCGTCTCGACCGATGAGCAGGACGGTCAGGGAAGTAACCCTGCCGCCGCTTTTGGGCCCAACGAGTGGCTCGTCGACGAGATCTACCAGCAGTACCTCCAGGACCCGAACTCGGTCGACCGAGCCTGGTGGGACTTCTTCGCCGACTACAAGCCGGGTCAGGACACCGGCTCCGCCGTGGCCGCGCCGCCACCGGCCGTGACCGGGGGTACCGCCGCGGGGGCGCCCGCCGCCGCGCAGGCCACCCCGGCCGTCACCCCCCCGGCGCAGCCGAAGGCCGCGCCCGCCGCGAAGCCCGCGGACGCGAAGCCCGCCGCGGCCCCGGCCGCCCCGAAGCCCGCCGCCGCGGCTCCCGCCCCGGCCAAGCCCGCTCCGGTGAAGCCGACGCCCGCCGAGCCGACGCCTTCGGCGAAGGCCGCCAAGGCCGAGCCGTCCGCCGGTCCGGAGCTGGTCACGCTGCGCGGCCCGTCCGCCGCCGTGGCGAAGAACATGAACGCCAGCCTCGAGCTGCCGACGGCCACCTCCGTGCGCGCCGTCCCGGTCAAGCTGCTGTTCGACCAGCGCATCGTGATCAACAACCACCTCAAGCGCGCCCGCGGCGGCAAGGTGTCCTTCACGCACCTCATCGGCTACGCCATGGTGCAGGCGCTGAAGGCGATGCCCTCGATGAACCACTCGTTCACCGAGAAGGACGGCAAGCCGACGCTGGTCAAGCCCGAGCACATCAACCTCGGTCTGGCCATCGACCTGGTCAAGCCCAACGGCGACCGCCAGCTCGTCGTCGCGGCGATCAAGAAGGCCGAGACGCTCAACTTCTTCGAGTTCTGGCAGGCCTACGAGGACATCGTCCGCCGCGCCCGCGCGAACAAGCTGACGATGGAGGACTTCACCGGCGTCACCGCCTCCCTCACCAACCCCGGCGGCATCGGCACCGTGCACTCGGTGCCGCGGCTGATGCCCGGCCAGGGCCTGATCGTGGGCGTCGGCGCCATGGAGTACCCGGCCGAGTTCCAGGGCACCTCGCAGGACACCCTGAACAAGCTGGGTGTCTCCAAGGTCATGACGCTGACCAGCACCTATGACCACCGCGTGATCCAGGGCGCCGCCTCCGGCGAGTTCCTGCGGATCATGAGCCAGCTGCTGCTCGGCGAGAACGACTTCTACGACGAGATCTTCAAGGCGCTGCGCATCCCCTACGAGCCGGTCCGCTGGCTCAAGGACATCGACGTCAGCCATGACGACGACGTCACCAAGGCGGCGCGGGTCTTCGACCTGATCCACGCCTACCGGGTCCGCGGCCACGTCATGGCCGACACCGACCCGCTGGAGTACCGCCAGCGCAAGCACCCCGACCTCGACATCATCGAGCACGGGCTCACCCTGTGGGACCTGGAGCGCGAGTTCGCGGTCGGCGGCTTCTCGGGCAAGTCCATGATGAAGCTGCGCGACATCCTGGGCGTGCTGCGCGACTCGTACTGCCGCACCACCGGCATCGAGTTCATGCACATCCAGGACCCCAAGCAGCGCAAGTGGATCCAGGACCGGGTCGAGCGCAGCCACGACAAGCCGGAGCGCGAGGAGCAGCTGCGCATCCTGCGCCGGCTGAACGCGGCCGAGGCGTTCGAGACCTTCCTCCAGACCAAGTACGTCGGCCAGAAGCGGTTCTCGCTGGAGGGCGGCGAGTCCGTCATCCCGCTGCTGGACGCGGTGCTGGACGCGGCCGCCGAGTCGCGCCTGGACGAGGTCGTCATCGGAATGGCCCACCGCGGCCGTCTGAACGTGCTGGCCAACATCGTCGGCAAGTCCTACGCGCAGATCTTCCGCGAGTTCGAGGGCAACCTCGACCCGAAGTCGATGCACGGCTCCGGCGATGTGAAGTACCACCTGGGCGCCGAGGGCACCTTCACCGGTCTGGACGGAGAGCAGATCCAGGTCTCGCTCACCGCCAACCCCTCCCACCTGGAGGCGGTGGACCCGGTCCTGGAGGGTGTCGCCCGCGCCAAGCAGGACATCATCGGCAAGGCCGGTACGGACTTCACCGTGCTCCCCGTCGCCCTGCACGGCGACGCGGCCTTCGCTGGCCAGGGCGTGGTCGCCGAGACGCTGAACATGTCGCAGCTGCGCGGCTACCGCACCGGCGGCACCGTGCACATCGTGATCAACAACCAGGTCGGCTTCACCGCCGCCCCGGCCGCGTCCCGCTCCTCGATGTACGCCACCGACGTGGCGCGCATGATCGAGGCGCCGATCTTCCACGTCAACGGTGACGACCCGGAGGCCGTGGTCCGCGTCGCGCGGCTCGCCTTCGAGTTCCGGCAGGCGTTCAACAAGGACGTGGTCATCGACCTGATCTGCTACCGCCGCCGCGGCCACAACGAGACCGACAACCCCGGTTTCACCCAGCCGCTGATGTACGACCTGATCGACAAGAAGCGTTCGGTGCGCAAGCTGTACACCGAGTCGCTGATCGGGCGCGGCGACATCACGCTGGAAGAGGCCGAGCAGGCGCTCCAGGACTTCCAGGGGCAGCTGGAGAAGGTCTTCACCGAGGTCCGCGACGCGGTCTCCGCCCCGGCCCAGCCCGCGGTGCCCGAGCCGCAGCCGGAGTTCCCGGTCGCGGTGAACACGGCGGTCTCCCAGGAGGTCGTCAAGCGGATCGCCGAGTCCCAGGTCAACATCCCCGACCGGATCACCGTCCACCCGCGGCTGTACCCGCAGCTCCAGCGGCGTGCGGCGATGATCGAGGACGACACGATCGACTGGGGCATGGGCGAGACCCTCGCCATCGGTTCGCTGCTGATGGAGGGCACCCCGGTCCGGCTCGCCGGCCAGGACTCCCGCCGCGGCACCTTCGGCCAGCGCCACGCGGTGCTGGTGGACCGGGAGACCGGCGACGACTTCACCCCGCTGCTCTACCTCGCCGAGGACCAGGCCCGCTACAACGTCTACGACTCGCTGCTCAGCGAGTACGCGGCGATGGGCTTCGAGTACGGCTACTCGCTGGCCCGGCCGGAGTCGCTGGTCATGTGGGAGGCCCAGTTCGGTGACTTCGTCAACGGCGCGCAGACCGTCGTGGACGAGTTCATCTCCTCGGCCGAGCAGAAGTGGAGCCAGACCTCCGGCGTCACGCTGCTGCTGCCGCACGGCTACGAGGGCCAGGGCCCGGACCACTCCTCGGCCCGGATCGAGCGCTTCCTCCAGCTGTGCGCGCAGAACAACATGACCGTCGCCACCCCGACGCTGCCGTCGAACTACTTCCACCTGCTGCGCTGGCAGGTGCACAACCCGCACCACAAGCCGCTGGTCGTCTTCACCCCGAAGTCGATGCTGCGTCTGAAGGCCGCGGCCTCGAGGACCGAGGAGTTCACCACCGGCGCCTTCCGTCCGGTCATCGGCGACCAGACCGCCGACCCGGCCGCGGTGCGCAAGGTGGTCTTCTGCTCCGGCAAGGTCTACTACGACATCGCCGCGGAGCGGGATAAGCGCGGAGCGAACGACGTGGCGATCATCCGGCTGGAGCGTCTGTACCCGCTGCCGGGTGCCGAGGTCCAGGCCGAGATCGCCAAGTACACGGGCGTCGAGAAGTTCGTGTGGGCTCAGGAGGAGCCCGCGAACCAGGGTGGCTGGCCGTTCATGGCCCTCAACCTGATCGACCACCTGGAGCTGTCGGTCGGCGCGGATGTCCCCGCCGCCGGGCGTCTGGTCCGGGTCTCCCGGCCGCACTCGTCCTCGCCCGCGGTGGGGTCGAACAAGCGCCACCAGGCGGAGCAGCAGGCGCTGGTGACCGAGGTCTTCGAGATCTGATCACCGGCCCGCCACGGCCCGAACGGCAAGGCCCGGTCCCCGCGCGAGCGGAGGCCGGGCCTTCCCGGTTCCCGGGCGGCATATCCTGGGCGGTGCAGATCGTCCCCGAACCCCCCTCTTCCGGAGCGACCCTTGTACTTCACCGACCGCGGTATCGAGGAGCTGGCGCAGCGGCGCGGCGAGGAGGAGGTCACCTTCGAGTGGCTGGCCGACCAGCTGCGCACGTTCGTCGATCTGAACCCGGACTTCGAGGTGCCGGTGGAGCGGCTGGCCACCTGGCTGGCCCGGCTCGACGACGAGGACGACGACCTCTGATCCTCCGGTCGCTTCCCCGGCCGCCGGGCCGGGGGTTCAGGCCACCACCGGTCCGCGGCCCGGCGTCCCGGCCTCGTGGTCCAGCCGGGGGTCGGAGACCAGGACCGCCTGCTGGAGGCGCTGGAGCTTCACGGAGGGCTCCAGGCCCAGCTCCTCGGTCATCGCCATCCGCAGCCGCTGATAGACCGCCAGGGCGCGGGTGCGCTGTCCGGAGCGGTGCAGGGCCAGCATGTACTGGCCGTGCAGACCCTCGTGGAAGCGGTGCTCGACCACCAGTGAGGCCAGATCGCTCAGCACCTCCAGATGGCCGCCGAGCCGCAGCCGGGTCTCGATCCCCCGCTCGGTGACGGTGAGCCGGGACTCCTCCAGCCGGGCCACCTCCGCCTGGAGCGGACGGCCCAGCGGGGTGACGTCGACCAGGGCCGGGCCCTGCCACAGGGCGAGCGCCCGCCGGAAGGCGGTGTCCGCGGCCCGTTCGTCCCCGACCTCCAGCGCGCATTCGCCCTCGGCGACGAACTGGCGGTAGTCATGGACGTCGAGCTGGCCGGGGCGCAGCACCAGGGCGTAGCCGCCGGGCCGGGTCTGGAGCACGTCCCGGGCGACGAGGGCCGGGGGGATGCCCAGCACCTGGGCGAGCAGCTTGCGCAGGTGCAGGATGTAGGTCTGGAGCGTGGTCTGGCCCGTCCGCGGCGGCCCGTCGCCCCACAGCTCGGCCATCAGCGACTGCACCGGCACCATCCGGCCGTCGCTGAGCAGCAGCAGGGACAGGACCTTACGGGGCTTCATCGCGCTGGGAACTCCGGACAGGGCGCCATGGTTCAGCGTCAGCGGTCCGAGGACGTTCACACGCATGGGTGACACCTCTCACACATCATGTGCGGTACGCGCGGACAACCAGGTCGGCGGCCTTCTCGCAGATGGAGGCGGCGGCCTCGGCGGCGAGCGGGCGGGTGCCGTACATGGACTGGTGGAGGCCCTGCTGCACCAGCAGGGCCACGAACTGCCCGGCGGCCGAGGCCGGATCGGGGACGTCCAGCTCACCGCTGCCGGTGCGGCGGTCCAGCATCCCGGCGAGCCGGGTCACCAGCTGCCGGGGCTCGCCCTCGGCGCACGCGGTGCGCAGTGAGGGGTGGCGGTCGACCTCGGCGATGACCAGGCGGCGCAGCGCGGAGGCCCGTTCATCGAGCAGGACCTCCAGCACCCGGTGGCCGAAGGCGATGAGCGCGGTGCGGGCGTCGGCGCCGTCGAACTGCTCGGGGGCGTACGGCGCGCCGTCGGCGAACTCGGCGGCCACCCGCTCCCGTTCCCCGTCCACGGCGGCGATGAACAGCCGTTCCTTGTCGCCGAAGTGGTTGTAGACGGTCTGCTTGGAGACCCGGGCCTCGTCCGCGATGACGTCCACGCCGGCGCGGGCGTACCCCTCGCGCAGGAAGACGGTCACGGCCGCCTCCAGGATCGCCTGGCGCTTGGCCGGCTGGGGCCCCACCGGGCGGCCCACGGGGGCACGCCGGGGACCGTTGTCCGTCCGCAACGGTCCAACCTCCTTGATGAGTAGCGGCCTTGCCCCCGATGGACCTGTGAGTCTAGCCTTCCTTCACCGCACTGGACTAGTCCGTCCAGTCCAATAAATTCCGCACCGCGTGACGAGGAGAGCTCCATGAGCGCACCGGAGAACAGCGACGCCCTGCGGCACCTGACCCTTGTGCCGGAGGCCCAGAAGCAGCTGTTCCTGGAGGCCCGCACGGCGCACACCTTCACCGGCGAACCGGTGACGGAGGAGCAGATCCGCGCCGTCTACGAGCTGGTCAAGTACGCGCCCACGTCGATGAACCAGCAGCCGCTGCGCATGGTGCTGGTCCGCTCCCCGCAGGCGCGGGAGCGGCTGGTGGCCCATATGACCGGCCGCAATCAGGAGAAGACGGCGAAGGCGCCGCTGGTGGCGGTGCTCGCGGCCGACCTGGACTTCCACGAGGAGCTGCCCCGGCTGGTGCCGTTCATGGAGAACCCGCAGGCCGTCTTCGCCGAGGAGGGACCGCGCGAGGCGTCCGCCCGGTTCAACACCGCCCTCCAGGTGGGCTACTTCATCCTGGGCATACGGGCCGCCGGTCTGGCCGCCGGGCCGATGGCCGGTTTCGACCACGCCGCCGTCTCCAAGGAGTTCTTCGGCGACGGACGGCACCAGGCGGTCTGCGTGGTCAACATCGGCCACCCGGGTCCGGACGCCTGGATGGGACGGCTGCCGCGGCTGCCGTACGAGGAGGTCGTCACCACCGTCTGAGACCGCCCGGCGGCACCCGCGCCGCCCGGGGAGCGCGTGAGCCGTCCGCACCCGCCGTGGGGGCGGGTGCGGACGGCCCGCGGGTCAGCTCTCCATCAGCTGCTGGAAGGCCACGGTGTCGAAGATGTCCTCCATCCGCGTCGCCCGGCCGTCCCGCATGGTCCACGAGTGGACGAAGTCCAGGGTCGCGGTCGTGCCCCGGAGCGAGGTGACCTCGCGGGTGCCGAAGACCACCACCCGGTCGCCCTGCTCGATGAACTCCCGCGGCTCCAGCCGCATCCCGCCGAGCACGGTGGGGACATGGGCGAGGAACTCCTTGATCCCGGAGTGGCCGTGCTTGGTGCCGCCCAGCCCGTGGGCGGCCATCCCCGCCGGGTGCACCCACTCCACGTCGGGGTGCATGGCCGAGAGGATCCCCTCGACATCACGGTCGCGGAACCCCGCGTAGGACCGGCGGATGACCTCGATGTTCACTGATGCCACGGTGTGTGTCTCCTCGGACGACGGCTGGACGGGCCGGAACGGCTGGACGGGTGCTGCGCTGATCAGACGGCGGACCGGGCGGGGTCCGCGTACTGCGGTCTGAGGTGCTCCGGGTGGAGCGCCTGGAGCGTGCCGCGCAGCCCCTCGCGCCACGGCACCCGGCAGGGCCCGGTGAGCTCCCGGCGCCGCGCCGGGTCGAACCGGTAGGTCTCCCGGGTGATCTCGCTGGGGACGAGCCGCGCCCGCACTCCGGTGAGCTCCTCCAGGTAGCGCACGCAGTCCGTCATGCCGACCGCCTCGTCACCGCCCCAGTTGACGAGCGTGGCGGGGGCCGCGGCGGCCTCCCACAGCCGCGGCACCTGGGCCACCAGATCGTCGGTGTGCAGCAGTGAGCACCAGTTCTGGCCCTCGACCGGCACCGGTATGGGCTCGCCCGCCAGCATCCGCCGGAAGTAGAGCATCGGCACCCCGCCGTAACCGCCGGGGCCGTAGGCGATGTTGAGCCGGGCGATGGTGGTCGGCAGCCCGAGCACCTGCGCCAGCGCCCGGACCGTGCCCTCCGCGGCTATCTTGGCCACCGGGTAGACCGGGAGCCAGTCCGCCACCCCGTCGACCGGGTCGTCCTCGGTGTACGGGTGGTCCAGCGACTGCCGCTTGTACAGGGCTCCGGTGGAGACGTACAGGAACGCCTCCGCGGTGCGGCAGTGGGTCATCAGCCGGGCGCAGGAGACCACGTTGACCTCGACGGCCGTGTTGACGTCACCGTCCTCGCCGCGGCGCACCGCGGAGTGGATGACATGGGTGAAGTCCTCCGGCAGCCCGTCGTACGCCGACGCGCCCAGATCGTCCATGTCCCAGCGGAACGTGGTGATCCCCCGGGCGGTGAGCTCCTCCTCGACGCCCGGGGTGCCGAACCGGCCCAGGCACCACACCTCGTTGCGCTCGGCGAGCGCCTCCGCCACCGGCCGGGCGACCTGCCCGGTACCGCCGGTGACCAGGATCTTCTTGCCTTTCACGGGGCTCGTCTCTTCTCTGTCGGGCCGTTGTGGCGTGGTCGGGCGCGCACTAGCCGTCCCCCAGCGCGCGGTCGAGCTCCCGGCGCAGGACGGACTGGAAGGCGGCGACGTGCTGCGGACTCATCAGCGTGTAGTGCTCACCGGGCACGTCGAGGTACCGGTTGGGTCCGGTGGTGTGCTCGTCCCAGCGCCGCAGTTCGTCATTGAGCCAGTCCTCCTTGGTGCCGCGCAACGGGATGGCGTAGAAGACCGACATGGAGCGCACGGTTCCGCTGGGGTGGTAGCCGCGGCCCAGGTCGGTGAGGCCATGGGCCAGCTCCGCCCAGGCGGTGAACCGCTCCAGATCCAGATCGAGTTCGGCCAGCCGGTCGGGCGGGGCGATCCGCAGCAGCCGGGTGAGCTGCTCCTCCCGCGGCAGCGGACGCAGCTCGGCGGGGAGGTCCAGCGACTGCCTCTTGTTGATCAGGTCCAGGAAGAAGGCCAGGTTCACCGCGGTCTCGATGAAGTCCAGCTCCTCCATCCGGTACTTGATGTGCGGCGGGAGGTTGAAGCTGCCGATGAAGTCGACGCGTTCGCCCTCCGCCTCCAGCACCTTGGCCATCTCGAACGCGACGGCACCGCCGTAGGAGTAGCCCGCGATGGCGTAGGGGCCGTGCGGCTGGCGGGCGCGGATGGCCCGGACGTAGGTGTCCACCATCTCCTCGAAGCTCCCGAAGGGCTTCTCGCCCTCGTTGAAGCCACGGGCGCGCAGGGCGTAGAACGGCCGGTCGCCGACGAAGTACTTGGCGAGGTTGACGAAGACCAGCACCTCACCGACTCCGGGGTGCACACAGAACAGCGGAGTCTTCTCACCACCGGTCTGCAGCGGTACGACAGGGTCGTAGTCGCCCGCGCCGGGGGTGTCGCCGCCGGTCAGCCGGGCCGCCAGCAGACGCACCGTGGGCGCGGTGAGCACGGTGATGACCGGCAGGTCCGCGCCCAGCCGCCGGGCGACCTGGCGGCGCAGCCGGAGTATGTCCAGGGAGGTGCCGCCGAGGTCGAAGAAGCTGGCGGTGGCGCTGATCCGGTCCGGGCCGGTGTCGAACATCTCCGCGAAGATCTCGGCCAGGACCCGCTCGGTCCGGCCCTCGGCCGGGGTGTGACCGCCGAGCCTGCGGGTGGTCAGCTCCGTCACCCGCTCGATGACGTCGTCGAAGCCGCCCCTCTCCAGCCGCTGCCGCATCCGCCGGCGCAGCGTCTTGCCCAGACTGGTCTTGGGGAACGCCTCCCTGGGCAGCGGCAGCACCAGCGAGGGCCGGAAGCCCCAGTGCATCACCACGGTGGCGCGCACCGCGGTGAGCAGCCGGTACAGCCCGGCCTCGTCGTCCTCCGCGAGCTCGGGGCTGATGGCGATCACCAGCTGTTCGGTGTCGCTGCCGGGCCGCCGGGTCGGGAAGGCCGCGGCGTAGCCGCCCGCCACCCCGTCCAGCTGCTCCAGCGCCGCCTCCATCTCATGGCTGAAGTAGTTGACGCCGTTGACGATGATGCTGTCCTTGCTGCGTCCGACGAGGGTCAGCCGGCCGTCGTCGATCCGCCCGAGGTCGCCGCTGCGGAACCAGCCGTCGGGGGTGAACGCCTCCTCGGTGGCGGTCGTGTCGCGGTAGTAGCCGCTGGTGATCATCGGTCCGCTGAGCTGGAGTTCGCCCACCTCGCCGGGCGGCAGTACGCGGTGGTCGTCGTCGGCCACCCGGATCCGCAGGTCCAGGACGGGGGTGCCGAGGTTGGCGAACTCCTCGCCCCGGTCCCCGGCCGGGAAGCCACGGTTGTAGATGGATCCGGCGCAGGTCTCGGTCATCCCGAAGGCGGGCCACAGCGCGCCCCGGCGCAGCCCGTAGGGCGCGTACCGGTCGAGGAACGCCTCGCCGGTGGCGACCACATTCGCCTCGCCACCGCTCACGATATGGCGCAGTGGGCTGAGATCGAGACCCTCGCCCCCGGCCGCCACCTCCTCCCCTACTGCACCGGCGGACGCGTTAAGCGGTCCCAGCAGAAAGTTGGGCGTGAAGGTCATCGTGACCTTGTGACGCGAGATAATCCGGAGGAATCTCAGCGGTTCCTCAAGAATGACGGACGGTTCCGCATGCAATTGCCCGGCACCGACGTACAGCGGAAGCATATGCGCTTCGAGGAGTGCCGCCACATGGTCGTACGAAATCCAGTTGAAGGTGATATCAATCTCGGACAACCGCTGCTTGTCGGCCTTCCCGGCCATGGACGCCAGGATATTCCCATGGGTGAGCATCACGGCTTTGGAGTGTCCGGTGGAGCCGGAGGTCAGCACCAGCAGCGCCAGGTCCGAGGGCTCGGCGAGATGCACTCCGGGCGGCAATTGACGTCCGGCTAAGGGGAGTTGACGCGCGTTGACCGACGCGACGGAGCCGCCCCGCAGCTCGTCCACGACGGCCACCGCGAGCCCGGGGACGTCCGGCAGTTCGGCCGCCAGCGCCGCACTGGTGACCAGCAGCGGCCCCTCCAGCAACTCGTCGACATGGCCGAGTTGCGCGGCCCAGCGGGCCGGGTCGCCGGGCACGGGCGCCATCGGGCAGGGCACGAACCCGCCCAGCAGACAGGCCCAGAAGGCGGTCAGGAACTCCCGTTGGTCGGTCAGGAGCAGGGCCACCGTGTCCCGCGGCCGCAGACCGCGGTCGCGCAGCCCCTCGAGGAGGCCCAGCGCGGATTCCACAAGTTCCGGATACGACTGGTGCGTTGAATCGCTCCAGTCCCGTCCGGACACATAGCGCACCCCCGATTCGGGGTGATCGTACGCCGCCCTCAGGAGTATCTGGGCGACCGAGCGCAGATCCTTTGATTCCGCCGGTACCGAGTATTCCAATGGTTGTGCAGCCATTCCCCCCACTGCCCTCTTCCTAATCGAAATCCGGGAACCGAAGGTAACAGTCTCGAACATTCGCACTCCATTGCTCTCCACCGTCGCTCTAGCGGGGCTCTAGCGGAAATCTCCGGATCAGGATTTTCCGTGGATCCCGAGATTCATCTGACAAGGAAACGACGGTCTCGCCATACACCGGAAACCGTTTTCAGAAAAGGGCGCCTCCCGCCGGACCGCCGGATCGCGATCCGACCGGACACCCGGGGCGGGAGGGGGCGGGCTTGACTCGTACGATCCGCGATATATCGTGTCTAGCGAAGACACGATATGTTGCGTCGCGGCTCATGTCGCACATCCAGGCGCACGCCCAGTCGCACAGCCAGCCGCACAGCCAACAGGGGAGGCCGGGGATGTCAGCAGGATCAGAGTGGTCGATCAGCGAGCCGGAGAAGCTCACGTTCGACGGACCCGTCTCGGCCCTGGACGTCCGGGTCGTGGGCGGCACGGTCAACGTGGTCGGGACCGACAGCGGCCCCGCCCGGCTGGAGCTGACCGCCCTCGACGGACCGCCGCTGACGGTCACCCTCCAGCGCGGCACGCTGACCGTCGCCTATGACGACCTCCCGTGGAAGGGCCTGCTGAAGTGGCTCGACCGCAAGGGCTGGAACCGCAGCGTCCATCTCACCCTCACCGTGCCCACCGCCACCGATGTCTCGATCGGCGTCATCGGCGCCTGTGCCGTCGCCTCCGGGATCGGCGGCCGCACCGTACTGCGCGGGGTCTCCGGTGACTTCACTCTCGTCGGACTGACCGGCCCGGTGCGGGCCGACACGGTCTCCGGGCGGGTCGAGACCCAGGCGATCACCGGTGAGCTGCGCTTCCACTCCGTCTCCGGCGACCTCACCGTCGTCGAGGGCTCGGGGCCTGGCGTACGGGCCGAAACGGTCAGCGGTAACGTGGTGCTCGACCTCGCCCCCACGTCCGAGAGCGCCCGCATCAGCCTCAACACCGTCTCCGGCGAGATCGCGATCCGGCTGCCGCATCCGGCCGATGCCGAGGTCGACGCCAACACCGCCAGCGGCGTCGTCTCCTGCGCCTTCGAGGACCTGCGGGTCACCGGGCAGTGGGGCGCCAAGCGGATCAACGGCACGCTGGGCGCGGGCAGCGGCCGTCTCAAGGCCACCACCGTCTCGGGCGCCATCGCGCTGCTGCGCCGTCCGCGGTCCGAGGACGACACCGACGGATCCCAGGGAAAGGTCCTCTGATGCCCCCCGTTTTCGCCCACGGCAGGCTGCGTCTGTATCTGCTCAAGCTGCTCGACGAGGCGCCGCGACACGGCTACGAGGTCATCCGGCTGCTGGAGGAGCGGTTCCAGGGGCTGTACGCGCCCTCCGCCGGGACCGTCTACCCGCGGCTGGCCAAACTGGAGGCCGAGGGGCTGGTCACCCACACCAGCGAGGGCGGACGCAAGGTCTACTCCATCACCGACGCCGGCCGGGCCGAACTGGCCGACCGCAGCGGTGAACTGGCCGAACTCGAGCTGGAGATCCGGGACTCGGTCGCCGAACTGGCCGCGGAGATCCGGGAGGACGTCCGCGGTTCGGCCAGCGATCTGCGGCGGGAGATGCGGGAGGCGGCCCGGCAGACGCGCACCTCCGGGGAGCCCGGCGGCGGCAGGGCCGGAGGCGTCCCCTGGGAGGGCGCCTGGGGTGACAAGGAGACCTGGCAGCAGGCGAAGGAGGAGATGCGGCGCGCCAAGGAGGAGTGGAAGGAGCAGGCGCGCCGGGCGAAGGAGGAGAGCAAGCGGGCCCGGCAGGACGCGCAGCGCGCCCGTCAGCAGGCCAGGGACGCCCAGGAGTTCGCTCGCGAGGAGGTCCAGCAGATGGCCCGGCGGGTCCAGGAGCGGACCCAGGAGCACGTCCGGACGGGCGACTGGCAGCGGGCGGTGCGCGAGGGACTGGCCGAGGTCTCGCGTGGGATGAGCCGTATCTCCCGGCAGGACCGGCCGTGGCGGGACCCGGGGACGCCGACCGGTAAGGACGGCGGCCACGGGATCACGGTCGAGCGGACGGATGTCCCGGCGCCGGACGGTGCCGCGGCGAGCGGCTCCACGACGGACCCCACCACGGCCGGCGCGGCCGGGGTGGAGCGGCCCGCGTGGGCCCGGGACTTCACCCCCTCCGGCGACCCGGCCCGCGATCTGGACCGGCTGCTCGACCGGTTCCGCGACCACGTCCGCGACACCGCCCGGGACCACGGGGTGACCCCGGACCAACTGGCCGACGCCCAGGGGCGTCTGGCGGACACCGCCGCGCGGATCACCGGGCTGCTGCGGAACGGGGAGAAGGGGTAGGCGGAAGCCATGGAACGCCCTTGACTTCACCCGTGGTTGAAGTTCGAGGATCGGGAGCGGCGGGCGCGCGAGGGATCGTGATCCCGCCCCTCACCCGTCCTCCCCACCAGCCCTGAGGTGACCATCATGGCCAGCCCTGACCTTTCGCACCCCACCGGCCCACTGCCCGACCTCGCGCGCTCCGACGCGGGTACCGCGCTGTGCAGCACCTGGAGCGTGGGCACACCGGAGCGGCAGCGGGCCACCGTGGACGCCATCGCCGCCGTCTGGCACGCCCGGCCGTGGCCGTCGCGCGATCTGCTCTCGTACAACGTGTACGCGGGCACCGACGGCGACACCCTGATGCACTACTCGCAGTGGACCGGTGCGGAGGCGTACCACGCCTTCGTCCGGGAGCACCGCACGGAACGGGTCTCGGACATCGACCGCGCCGTACCGGACATCCAGCGGAACGGTGTCGGCGAGTTCCGCCACTACCGGCGCTTCTCGGGGACGGACGAGGGGACGGCCGGGGCGACGGCGGCGGACCCCGGGTTCATCGTCGTCCTCGACATCGACTTCGACGCACCCGATCCGGCGCTGCGCCGCACCTGGGTCGACACCGTCATCGAGGGCCTGCACGCCCAGCCGCACCCCGGTCTGATCTCGGCCGACTTCCATCTGAACGTCGACGGCCGGGCCCATCTGGGCAGCGACCGCGCCCGGGTGCTGAACGTGGCCCGGTGGACCGACGAGGCGGCGTACGAGGCGGCCGTCGACACCGGCGGACGACCCGGCGACGCCGCCGCCGCGGACCGGCTGCGCGCCCTCCCGGGCTTCGCGGGCGCCCGGAGCACGCGCTACCGCTTCGCCCGGGGCTTCACCCCCGAGGCGGTGGAGCGGCGGTAGCCCCACCGCCGGTGGTGAGAGGTGGCCGGACGCGGCGGCCCGTGGTTCAGACCGTCAGCACGATCTTGCCGAACAGGTCGCCGCCCGCCATCTTCTCGAACCCCTCGCGGGCCCGGTCCAGCGGCAGCACCGAGTCGATCACCGGCCGCACCCCGTGCGCCGCGCAGAAGCTGAGCAGGTCCTCCAGCTCGTCCTTGCTGCCCATGGTGGAGCCGACGACCTTCAGCTCCAGGAAGAAGATCCGGTTGAGTTCCGCGGCCTTGGGGTTGGGGCCGCTGGTGGCGCCCGAGATGACCAGGGTGCCACCGGGCTTGAGCGACTTGACCGAATGCGACCAGGTCGCGGCGCCCACGGTCTCCATCACCGCGTCCACGCGCTGCGGCAGCCGCTCCCCCGGCTCGAACGCCGCCTCGGCGCCCAGTTCGACGGCGCGCTTGCGCTTGGCCTCGTCCCGGCTGGTGGCGAAGACCCGCAGACCCGCGGCGGCGCCCAGCACGATCGCGGCGGTGGCCACCCCGCCGCCCGCGCCCTGCACCAGCACGCTGTCGCCGGGGCGCACCCCGGCATTGGTGAAGAGCATGCGGTACGCGGTCAGCCAGGCCGTCGGCAGACAGGCCGCCTCCTCGAAGGACAGCTCCTTCGGCTTGGGCAGCAGGTTCCAGGTGGGCACGGTGACCTGCTCCGCGAAGGTGCCCTGGTAGCGCTCGGTGAGGATGGAGCGGGGTTCACGCGGGCCGACGCCGTGGCCGCTCTGGCCGATGACCGAGTGCAGGACGACCTCGTTGCCGTCCTCGTCGATCCCTGCCGCGTCACAGCCGAGGATCATCGGAAGCGACTCCTCACCGAGTCCGACACCGCGCAGCGACCACAGGTCGTGGTGGTTGAGGGAGGCGGCCTTGACGCGGACGGTGCTCCAGCCCGGCCGTACCTCCGGCTCGGGGCGCTCGCCCAGTTCAAGTCCGCTCAGCGGCTGGTCACGGTCGATACGTGCGGCGTAGGCAGCGAACATGATCCTGACCATAGGGCGCGGTGGGGAGGCGGCGGAACCACACCGGGGTGTGACACGCACCGCGCCCGTCCGCCCGGGACACCGAACGATCCGCCCGGGGCACCGAACGGACGGGCCGGGCAGCTCCCCCGGGTGGGGGAGCGGCCCGGCCCGTCCCGGTGGCCGATGGCGCCTCGCGTCCTCGGTCAGCGGCGCGCCACGCCCTCGGCGCGCGCGGCCGCCGCGACGGCCGCGGTCACGGCCGGGGCGACCCGCTCGTCGAAGGGCGAGGGGATGACCTTGTCCGCGCTCAGCTCGTCGGCCACCACGGCGGCCAGTGCCTCGGCGGCGGCGAGCTTCATGCCCTCGGTGATCCGGGAGGCCCGGACCTGGAGTGCCCCGGCGAAGATGCCGGGGAAGGCGAGCACGTTGTTGATCTGGTTCGGGAAGTCGCTGCGGCCGGTGGCGACCACCGCCGCGTGCCGGTGCGCGACCTCCGGGTGGATCTCCGGGGTGGGGTTGGCCATCGCGAAGATGAAGGCACCCTCGGCCATGGTGGCCACCGCCTCCGGCGCCACCGTGCCGCCGCTGACGCCGATGAAGACGTCCGCTCCGGCCATGGCCGTCTCCAGGGAGCCGGTCAGCCCGCCCTTGTTGGTGAAGGAGGCCAGCTCACGCTTGACGTCGGTGAGGTCCTCGCGGTCCGGGGAGACGATGCCCTTGCGGTCACAGACCGCCACATCGCCGATGCCCGCCTCCACCAGGATCCGGGCGATCGCCACTCCGGCGGCACCCGCCCCGGAGATCACCGCGCGCAGCTGCCCGAGGGAGCGGTCGGTCAGCTTGGCCGCGTTGCGCAGCGCCGCGAGGGTGACGACGGCCGTGCCGTGCTGGTCGTCGTGGAAGATCGGGATGTCGACGCGCTCCTGGAGCTTGCGCTCGATCTCGAAGCAGCGGGGCGCCGAGATGTCTTCCAGGTTGACTCCGCCGAAGGAGGGCGCGAGCCGGGCCACGGTCTCGACGATCTCGTCGACCTCCCGGCAGTCGAGGGCGATCGGCACCGCGTCGACTCCGCCGAACTGCTTGAAGAGGATCGCCTTCCCCTCCATCACCGGCAAGGACGCCTCCGGACCGATGTCCCCGAGTCCGAGCACCGCGCTGCCGTCCGTCACCACGGCGACCACCTGGGACTTCCAGGTGTAGTCGTGGACGAGCTCCGGCTGCTCGGCGATCGCACTGCACACCTTGGCGACGCCCGGTGTGTACGCGAGGGACAGATCGTCCCGGTCGCGCACGGGCACGGTCGCCTGGACGGCCATCTTGCCGCCGCGGTGGAGTGCGAAGGCCGGATCGAACGGCTCTCCGTCGGTCACGTCTTCGGCTCCTTCGCCGTTGCTGCTGTCGCTGCGAGGATGGGCAATCTCCGCTGCCACTTTTGACCCCTTTGTCGTTTTCTGTCGAGGGTAGCCGCCCCGTGTTGGGAGCGGGCGGGCACCGCGTCCGGGCCTCCATGGAGCAGATAGCCGTGCCCTGGGGGGAAATACGGACGCCGGGCGTGTCGCACACACGCCCCGAGCCCCGGGTGAGGGGTGTAACGATCTGTTCTACCGGATGCGCGCTCCAAGAGACGAGCGACTTCTGTCACGGTGCCATTCAGAAAGACCGCGATACCATCGAAAGCGATCGAATCGGACATGCATGTACATGTCACCGTCGCTCCACAGGCGCCGCGTGATCATGAGTCCGTCCTACTCCCCCGGCCATCGCTGTCCGGCCCGGCGTTCCATCCACGCACCACGGGGATCGCCCGTTATCCGATTTTGACATGGATAGCCGCCCGATCGAGCCGGTCCAGATGGCAAGATGCCCCAATCACACGAGGTCGCGACACTCAAAAGCGTGTTCCCGACAACTCGGACACCCCTCACCCTGCGGGAGGAACCAGCATGACCGCCAGCTTCACGCGCCGTCGAGCCACCTTGAAGTCCCGGATGGCCACAGCCGGCGCGGTAGCGGTCGTGGGCGCCCTGCTCCTGACGGGCTGTGGCGACCAGACGAACAAGGCCCAGAGCGGCTCCGGCAACGCGAGCAAGGCTCCTCTCTTCAGCACGCTGCCCAAGGACATCCAGAACTCTCGCGTGATCGAGGTCGGCTCGGACATCAACTACCCGCCGGTCGAGTTCAAGAAGGGCGGTCAGGTGATGGGCATCGACCCGGACATCGCCGCCGCCCTCGGCAAGGCCCTCGGGGTGGAGTTCAAGTTCAACAACTCCACCTTCGACGCCCTGCTGGCCGGTCTGCGCTCCAAGCGCTACGACATCGCCATGTCGGCCATGACCGACAACAAGGGCCGCCAGGAGGGCATCGACCCGGACACCGGCAAGAAGGCGGGCAAGGGCGTCGACTTCGTCGACTACTTCACCGCGGGTGTCTCGATCTACACCAAGAAGGGCAAGACCCAGGGGATCGAGACCTGGGACGACCTGTGCGGGAAGAAGATCGTCGTCCAGCGCGGCACCGTCTCGCACGACCTCGGCAAGGCCCAGTCCAAGAAGTGCGAGAAGGACGACAAGGGCAAGATCAAGATCGAGGCGTTCGCCAACGACACCGAGGCCCAGACCCGGCTGCGCGGCGGCGGCGCCGACGCCGCGGCCAGCGACTTCCCCGTGGCCGCCTACGCCGTGAAGACCTCGGGCGGCGGCAATGACTTCGAGATCACCGGTGAGCAGGTGGAAGCCGCGCCGTACGGCATCGCCGTCAACAAGGACAACACCGAGCTGCGCGACGCCCTCAAGCAGGCCTTCGCCTTCATCATCGCCACCGGCGAGTACGACAAGATCATCGCGAAGTGGGGCGTCAAGGACGGCGCCGTCACCAAGGCCGTCGTCAACGGCGGCAAGTGACCCGGCCCCTCCTTCCTCGCGCGCTCGCGCTGAAAGGCACAATTCGTGACAACTAAGATCGACAAGGCGGGCCCGGTCGACTCCCCGCCTCCCGCCCCGGAGAACATCAAGGCCGTCCCGGTACGGCACTACGGCCGCTGGGTCTCCGCGGTCATCGCCATCGCCCTGCTGGTGACGCTCGTCCTCGCCTTCGCCCGCGGCGACGTGAACTGGAATGCGATCCCGGACTACTTCTTCGACAGCGAGGTGCTGCGGGGTGTCCGCAACACCGTCTGGATCACCATCCTGTCGATGGCGCTCGGCGTGGTCCTGGGCATCATCCTCGCGGTGATGCGGCTGTCGAAGAACCCGGTGACGTCCTCGATCGCATGGGGCTACATCTGGTTCTTCCGCGGGACCCCGGTCTACGTCCAGCTGCTGGTCTGGTTCAATCTCGGCCTGGTGTTCACCTACATCAACCTCGGTCCGATCTATAAGGACGAGTGGTCGGACTTCATGACCCCGTTCCTGGCCGCCCTGCTGGGTCTCGGTCTGAACGAGGCCGCGTACATGGCCGAGATCTGCCGGGCCGGTCTCCAGGCGGTCGACGAGGGTCAGACCGAGGCGTCCCAGGCGCTGGGCATGAGCCACGCCAAGACGCTGCGCCGGGTGGTCCTGCCGCAGGCCATGCGGGTGATCGTGCCTCCGACGGGCAACGAGTTCATCAACATGCTCAAGACCACCTCACTGGTGATCGCCGTGCAGTACTGGGATCTGTTGCAGGCCACCACCAACGTCGGACAGAGCACCGGCGCCACCGCCGAGATGCTCTTCCTCGCCGCCGCCTGGTACCTGATCCTCACCTCGGTGCTCAGCGTCGGCCAGTACTACCTGGAGCGCTACTACGCCCGTGGTTCCAGCCGCTCCCTCCCGATGACCCCGCTCCAGAAGATCCGGGTCAACCTTCTGTCAGGCTCCAACCGCCAGGGAGGCGCGAGCGCATGACCCCCATGGTGAAGGCCGAGGGCGTCCACAAGTCCTTCGGCGCGGTCCAGGTCCTCAAGGGGATCGACCTCGAGGTCGCCCCGCGCGAGGTGTTCTGCCTCATCGGCCCGTCCGGCTCCGGGAAGTCCACCTTCCTGCGCTGCATCAACCACCTGGAGAAGATCAACTCCGGGCGGCTGTACGTCGACGGCGAGCTGGTCGGCTACCGGCAGAAGGGCGACAAGCTCTACGAGCTCAGGGACCGCGAGGTCGCCGAGAAGCGGCGGGACATCGGCATGGTGTTCCAGCGCTTCAACCTCTTCCCGCATATGACCGCGCTGGAGAACGTCATCGAGGCGCCGGTGCAGGTCAAGAAGGAGACCAAGGCGGTCGCGCGGGAGCGCGCGCTGAAGCTGCTGGACCGGGTGGGCCTGGCCGACAAGGCGGGCAACTACCCCTCCCAGCTCTCCGGCGGTCAGCAGCAGCGCGTGGCCATCGCCCGCGCGCTGGCGATGGAGCCCAAGCTGATGCTCTTCGACGAGCCCACCTCGGCGCTCGACCCGGAGCTGGTCGGCGATGTCCTCGACGTCATGCGCGGGCTCGCGGAGGACGGTATGACGATGATCGTCGTCACCCATGAGATGGGCTTCGCCCGTGAGGTCGGCGACTCGGTCGTCTTCATGGACGACGGGGTCGTCGTGGAGTCCGGCAACCCGCGCGATGTGCTGACCAACCCGCAGCACGAGCGGACCAAGTCGTTCCTCTCGAAGGTCCTCTGACCGGACTCCGCCGGCCCGGGCTCCTCCGACCGAGGGCTCTCCGGCCGCGACAGTGCGACGACAGACAGCAGGGCGGTACGGCCGTTGACAGGCCGTACCGCCCTGCTGCGTCCGCGGCCGCCGGCGGCTACTTCAGCCCGAGCACCATCGCGTCCGAGACCGAGCACCACACCGGGCGCGCCTCCGCGAACCCCGCGGCGCGCAGCGTCCGGGCGTGCCAGCCGGCGGACTGGACCTCACCGTCGGCGTGGTCCCCGTCGGCCGGGTTGCCGAAGATCCTGAAGCGCTCGGCGACCGGCCCGGCGAGCGCGGTGTCCTCCGCCGCGGTCCGCCACCAGTCCACCCAGTCCTGGGTACCGGCCTCCCTGGCGCGCGCCCGGCGCGCCTTGTGGAACGCGTGGTCCGCGGCGTTGATCCGGGGCGTGGCCGGGTCCGGCATGTGGTCGGCGTTGAGGAACACCCCGCCGTCCCGCAGCACCCCCGCGAGCCGGCCGTAGAGCACCGTGAGTTCCTCCGAGCGCAGCCAGTGCAGCGCGGTGGCGGTGAGCACGGCGTCGTACGAGCGGTGCGGCAGCCGCCCTGTCCACTCCGGGTCGCGCAGATCGGCGCTGACGAACGTGACGCGGCTCTCGGCGGTGAAATGGCCCCGGGCGATGGTCAGCAGCGCCGGGTCCAGGTCCACACCGGTGCTGACGGCCTTCGGGAACCGGCGCAGCGCCCGGTCCGAGATACTGCCGGTGCCGCACGCGAGGTCGAGGATCCTGGGCTCCGGTCCGACGAGCGCCTCGACCGCGTCGAGCATCGCCCGGAACCGCTCCTCACGATCGGGGAGGTACCACTCCTGCTGGCGGTCCCAGCTCCGCTGCCACGCCTGCCAGTCCGCTACGGAGGCGGTGTCCGTCATCGTGCCACGCCCTCTCCCGGTCCGTAATACCCTGTTTTTCAGGGCGACCATTACCGACCATCCGACCCTAAAACACCCTCGGTAAGGACCACAAGTGGAACTGGCTTATTACTCGGATCTCGCGGTGCGTCTGGTCAACAGTGAGGAGCCCGTCCGCGGCAATGACGCCCTCACCTCGGTGGATGCCGTCCGCGCCCTCTTCGGCGAGAGCAAACAGGCGGCCCGCCGCGCCACCGACGCCGATGTCACCCGACTCAGGTCGGTGCGGGCGCGGCTGCGCGCGGTGTTCGAGGCGGCTGCCGAGGGGGACGAGATCCGGGCCGTGGACCTGCTCAACGCGCTGCTGATGGAGTTCCCGGTGAGCCCGCAGATCTCCGGGCACGCGACCCGCGACGAGGACGGCCGCCCCGACTGGCATATGCACATCGCGGACTACGCGGCCAACGCGGGCGCCGGGTTCGCCGCCACGGCCTCGATGGGGCTCGCCTTCCACCTCACCGAACTGGGCGCCGACCGCCTGGGCATCTGTGAGGCGCCACCCTGCCGGAACGCCTATCTCGACACATCGACAAATCGATCCCGGCGCTACTGTTCCGACCGCTGCGCCACCCGCGCCAACGTGGCCGCCTACCGCGCCCGCAAGCGCCTCGACGCCGAGCGCGCCGCCGCCGACCGGAGCCCGACGCCCCGCGAGGACCGCGACCGCACCGGCCGCACCGCGGAGGCCGCCCAGGACACCAGCCCCGCGATGGAGCGCTGACCCCCGGGCCCGGCCCCGGGCCGCGGCCGCAGCCGCATCCACGCCCGCGCGACCACCAGCTCGTCCGGCACCACACCGAACTCCCGGCTGTCGTTCTCCACGTACGGGTTGTCGCCCCGCACCCACCAGCCGCCGTCGCGCCGCTCCACCGCACGCTTGACGATCAGCAGGTCCTGGCGGAACGGATGCCGCAGGATCACCACGTCCCCCTGCCGCACCGGCGCTCCGTACCGCACCACCAGGAGGTCACCGGGGTACAGCGTCGGCTGCATCGACGGGTTGTAGACCTCGGCGAGCCCGATCCGCAAGCGACCGTGCTGGTCGCGATCGCGCTCCTGCCCGCGATCGTGCAGCTCCTCCCGCATCACGGCACCTCCGGTTCGTCACGCCATCCCTCACCTTCGCAGGCATCCCAGGCTGCCACCGGACTTTTGACCTAAGCCCCCCGGCCCGCCCGAGAAAAGCCTTCCCGCACGGAGTAATGTCGCACCTGAGAAGACGATCACGAATGGAAGGACAGCTCTATGCTCTCCCGCCTGTTCGCATCCAAGGTTCAGGTCAGCGCCCACTGCGACCTGCCGTGCGGTGTGTACGACCCGGCCCAGGCCCGTATCGAGGCGGAGTCCGTCAAGGCCGTGCAGGAGAAGTTCCAGGCCAATGAGGACCCCCACTTCCGCGCCCGCGCGACCGTCATCAAGGAGGAGCGCGCGGAGCTGGCCAAGCACCATGTCTCGGTGCTGTGGAGCGACTACTTCAAGCCCCCGCACTTCGAGAAGTACCCGGAGCTGCACCAGCTGGTCAACGACACCCTCAAGGCGCTGAGCGCCGCCAAGGGTTCGACCGACCCGGCCACAGGCCAGAAGGCGCTGGACTACATCGCCCAGATCGACAAGATCTTCTGGGAGACCAAGAAGGGCTGACCCGCCCCTCACCAGCATCGCCCGACCGCACCCGGACCGCCCCTGGCGGCCCGGGTGCGGTCGTTCCGGTCCGGGTCGGATTCCGCCGGGTGGCCGCGCTCAGCAGCCGGCCGCCTGCCGGGGGCGGAACGGCCCGTCGCGCTCCGGCAGCCGGTCGCGGAGGCCCGCCGCGCGGAGGACGACGTCCAGGACGACGGCGCTGTAGAGAACGGCGCCCCGGCGCGGATGGCGGTCCAGCGGGGCCGCGTCGAGGTGGCCGAAGACGGCGTACTGCGAGCCGGGGCGCACCCTTCCGTCCAGCAGGAACAGCCGGAACTCCGCTGCCCAGGTCACCACTTCGCTGATCTGTACCGGGATGTGCGGCGACAGGTCCGGTCCGGTGGGCAGCCGGGTGCCGTCGGTGTGGACGGCGGCGGGAAAGCTCTTGTCGCTCGGCGGCGCGGCCGGGCCGGAGAGCTCCACCACGTCCATACCGCGCCGCCGGGCGGGTGCCGCGAGCAGGTCGCGGGTGGGGCTGTTCTCCGGTCAGAAGCGCCAGCGCGTCTGACCGTAGACGCCCTTGCGGAAGCCGAACGCCGTGACCGGGGCGACCGAGTAGACCAGGGCCTGACCGCCTTCGTGGTGGAAGAGGCCGTCGCGCACCTCGAACCTCCACTCCTCGCCGTACTTCGCCACATACGCCCCGGCCACCCCGCGCAGCGCCGCGTCGTCGTGGACGGCCGCGGCCTCGCCCTCGACGACCAGGTCCAGGCCCTCGTGCAGGGTGTTGGCGCCGGTGGTGAAGGTGCACCGGGGGTTGTGCGCGAGGTTCGCGGCCTTCTGTTCACCGGGGCCGGTGCAGAAGTGCAGGGCGCCGTCGCGCCAGACCGCGAGCAGCGGGGTGACATGGGGGCGGCCGTCCCGGCGGACCGTGGACAGCCAGTACAGCTCGGCGGCGGCCAGCGCCTCGCGCCCCTCGGACCAGGGGGTGGCGATGGCTTCGGGACTGCTGAAGCGGGTGTCCAGGGCGGTCCGCGGCTCGTTCTCCGTCATGTGCTCGCTCTCCTCGTTGGTTGCCGTGGCGGCAGGCCGGTCCGGTCGGTGTTCCGTCGCTCCCCCTATGGGGGACCGCGCGGCGGACCGGAACTCATCGCCCGGCGCCGCGGCTGTGGAGGGAGCCGTCAGCACCACCCCGTACACCCCGTACCGGAAGGAGAGGGACACGCGATGGGTGCCGGAGGATGGTCCACCGCCCGGCTGGACCGCATGCGGGACGTCCTGGCCCGCCATGTCGCCGAGGGCGAGGCGCCGGGCCTGGTCACGCTGGTCAGCCGACGGGGTGAGACACGGGCCGAGGTGATCGGGGCGCAGGCGTTCGGCGGGGCGCCGATGCGCCGGGACACCGTCTTCCGCATCTCCTCGATGACCAAACCGGTGATCGCGGCGGCCACGATGATCCTGGTGGAGGAGTGTGTGCTGCGGCTGGACGACCCGGTCGACCCGCTGCTGCCCGAACTGGCCGACCGCAGGGTGCTGATCCGTGAGGACGGGCCGCTGGAGGAGACCGTTCCGGCCGAACGCCCGCTGACCTTGCGCGATCTGCTGACGTTCCGGATGGGGTTCGGGCTGGCGCCGGGGCCGCCCGGCGGCCATCCCGCGCTGGCCGCCGCCGAGGAGCTGGGGCTCGCCATGGGGCCGCCGAAGCCCGCGACCCCGCACGGTCCCGACGAATGGCTGCGGCGGTTCGGCACCCTGCCGCTGATGCGCCAGCCCGGCACGGCCTGGCTGTACCACACCGGGTCCCAGGTGCTGGGGGTGCTGATCGCCCGGGCCGCGGGACGCCCGCTGGAGGACTTCCTGCGGGAGCGGATCTTCGAACCGCTGGGGATGAAGGACACCGGCTTCCATGTACCGCCCGGTGCGCGGGACCGGTTCGCCGCGTCCTATCTGCCCGATCCCACCACCGGGGAGCCCACGCTGTACGACGCGCCCGGGGACGGCCGGTGGAGCCGCCCGCCGGTGTTCCCCGATGGGGGCGCGGGCCTGGTCTCCACGGCCGACGACTACCTCGCCTTCGGCCGGATGCTGCTCGCCCGGGGGCGGTACGGCGCCGGTGAGCGGCTGCTGTCCCGTCCGGCGGTCGAGGCGATGACGACCGATCAGCTCACCCCCGCCCAGAAGGCCGCCTCCACCGCGGCGCCCGGCTCCTGGGACCACCGCGGCTGGGGCTTCGGCGTCCAGGTGGTGACCGGACGGGACGGGATCTCGGCGGTGCCCGGCCGGTTCGGCTGGGACGGCGGGCTCGGCACCTCATGGGCCTCGGATCCGGCGGAGGACCTGGTCGCGGTCCTGATGACGCAACGCGCGCAGTTCCCCCGGTACTCGCCCCTCTACCTGGACTTCTGGACGCTGGTCTACCAGGCGATCGACGACTGAGCGGCCGGTGCCCCGGTGCGGCACCCGTGCCCCCGTGCCACACCAGCCGAGGTCCGCCCGGTGACGGGACGTCCTGGTGGCGGGACGTCCTGGTGCGGTCAGCCCGCAAGGCGCCGGACCGGCCTGGCGGGGGCACCTCTCGGCGGTGGCCGGGGGCGGCCGTGCCGGGGCGGCGAGCGGGGCGGACCTCGGCCGGCGCGACACCAGGAGGCGCGGATATGCGCTACGAGGCGTCGGCCGGGCCCGCGAGCCCCACTCCGAGCAGCGGATCGGCGAGCGCGTCGGCCAGCCGGGCCTCCTGGAAGCGCAGCAGGGGGCTCTCGTTGCGCACCAGCCACTGGCGGTAGGCGTCACTGGCACAGGCGATCTCGAAGTAGGCGTCCTCCAGGTCGCCGAAGAGGGCGTCGACGTCGAGGAGCCCGCCGGCCGGAGCGCCGCCGGGGTGCCCGGCGCGGGGCGGTACCGTCGCCCGCGAGGCGAGGAAGAGCCGGACGGTCAGCGGGTCCCCGCACAGCGGGCGGACGGCGACGCCCTGGCGGGAGCGGGCGGTGGGCTGGCAGGGGGTGACCACTTCGCCGGAGGCCACCAGATCGGCGGCGGTGAGGTAGTCGCCGTAGACGACCCGGGGGCTCACCCCGGCCGCGGCCAGCACCCGCCGCAGCCCCGGCCCCTCGCCGTCCACGCTGGGGTCGACCATCCACTGGTCGGTGGCGAGATCGGCCAGGTGCACCGTCTGCCGGGCGGCGGCCGGATGGGTGTCGGAGAGCGCGACGAACTGCGGTTCGCGCTCCACCAGCACACGGCGCCGGACGCCTTCGGGAACGTGCAGCGGGGCGCCCTCGACCTCGTGGACGAAGGCCACGTCCAGCTGGTTGGCCGCGACCATCTGCAACAGCGCGTTGGCGGACACATCGATGTGGATCGTGGTGTCCGTGTCCGGGTAGCGGGTGCGGAGCCTGCGCAGCCAGCCGACCACGGCCCGGCTCCCGGTGCTGCCGATGCGCAGCCGGGCCCCCGCGGCCTGTCCGGCCTCCAGCCGGACCTCGGTGAGCAGCGCGCTCATCTCGGCGACGATCGGCCGGGCGCGGCACAGCAGGGACCGCCCCAGCGGGGTCGGCCGGCTGCCGGTGACCTCCCGCGAGAACAGCCGGCCGCCGATGGTGTTCTCGATCCGCCGGAGCTGTGTCGTCAACGAGGGCTGGGTCATGCCCAGTTGACGCGCGGCCTTGCGTAGGCTGCCGGTGTCGGCAATGGCGCATAGTGCACGAAGGTGCCTCACCTCGAGCTCCATAACGGGAGCATAACGGCGCCCACGGTGGTCACACCAGACTCTGAATCCCCACCAAATTTGCCTCATGTTTGACCAATTGGTAGTCAAACGACGATCAACCAGGGGGCAATCGGCCCTCAGCGGGGGCCGGTCGGGGCAAGGTGATGCGCTGGTGCTATCACCCTTTGATATCTCTTCGACAGGCCAATTCTCCTCAAGACTCTCCGGCACCAAGAGTTCATCCCACGGCCCGGTCGCCTCCCCACACTCGGCGGCCGTCGGCCCGAGGACGATGAGGAGCCCCCCACATGACCCTGCCCAAGTTGGCGCTGACCGCGACCCTCGGAATCGGCCTGGCGGCCACCCTGACCGCCCTGCCCGCGTCCGCGGCCACCACCGACCACAGCCAGACCCAGCGGACCGGCGCGGTCGCCGCGTACACCGCGAGCGGTGAGGAGCGGGCCGACACCACCGCGTTCCTCAAGGCCGTGGTGAAGTCGGCGCTGGCCAAGAAGGAGAAGGCGCACGACGCGTCGGCGGCCGTCACCGTGACCTACGACGCCAGCGCGGCCCCCACGTTCAAGGACCAGATAGCCCGCAGCACCGAGATCTGGAACTCCTCGGTGAGCAACGTGACCCTCCAGGAAGGCGGCAGCGCCGACTTCACCTACCGCGAGGGCGACGACGCGCGTGGCTCGTACGCGAGCACCGACGGCCACGGCAAGGGCTACATCTTCCTGGACTACGCACAGAACCAGGAGTACGACTCGACCCGCGTGACCGCCCACGAGACCGGCCATGTGCTCGGTCTGCCGGACCACTACGAGGGCCCGTGCAGCGAGCTGATGTCCGGTGGCGGCCCCGGCACCTCCTGCACCAACTCGCAGCCCGACCAGAACGAGACCGCCAAGGTCAACGAGCTGTGGGCGAACGGCCTCGCCAAGCTGGACAAGAAGCTCGCCGGGAACCGCTGAACCGGTACCGGGGGCCGGCCGGCCCGGTGGGTGAGCCCACCGGGCCCGGCCGGCCCGTCCGGCCCCGCTGATCCCTCGCTCCATGGTTCAGGGCCCATGGATCAGGGCCCCACCGCCCGTACCCGGTCACCCGATGCCGGGTACGGGCGGTCGGCGGTTCCGGCCGGTACGCGCCGCACCGTCCACACCGGTCCGCACCGCTCCGGACCGGTCCGCTCCGGACGGGAGACGCCGTCCCCGGTCGGAGGTACCGTGTAGACACCGCATGTCGCACGAACCGGCCGGATTCCTCCAGGCTGGGGCCCGGCCCCAGGGAGTGGTCACCATGCAGACCGTCGTCACCGTGGTCGTGATCCTCGGGCTGATCGCCCTCGGCGCGCTGCTGATCCACCGGCTCAATGTCCAGCAGGGCTACCACATCACCCCCGAGAGCCACGACGCCGTCCGCGGCGGTCGCCGCCACCACGGCCAGGGCCGGGGGCGGGCGCACCCACGGCGGGTCACCCCTCCGCGGGACCGCCGGGCGTAGCTCCCGCACCACCGGATGTGATCTGCGGACCGCCGGATCCGGACCGCGCGCCGCCGGATGCGGTCTCCTCCTCGTGGAGCGCCTGCGCGAGCGTGGGCACCGGGGCGAACACCTCCGCCGGACCGCCCGCCCGCAGGGTGCGGAGGATCAGCGGATGGGAGCAGACCAGCCGCAGCCGGCCGCCGCCCTCGATGACCCGCCGCCGGGCCCGGCACAGCAGCCCCAGCCCCGAGCAGTCGAAGAAGGCGGTGGGGGTCAGATCGATCACCAGCACGGGGGTGGCCGTGGCGGCGTCCAGCTGGGGACCGACGGACGCCAGCCCCGCGATGTCGATCTCGCCGTGCAGCTCGACGACGGTGCACCGGCCGGACCGGTACGTCACCGCGCGCGGATCGGGGTCCGGGGCCGCGGACCGCTCCGGCAGGGGGCATAAGCCGTCGGCGGCGCCACCGGCCAGGCGGCCGGGCCCCACGGCGGCGTCCGACGACACCGGCGCACGGCGAGGAGCGCCTGGCTGTGTCATCGCGATATCCCCTCGGAACGGCATACTGCCCCCTCTCACCCCCGCCAGGGTCCCGCGCGCGGGCATCTCGGGCGCATGGTGTGGATCCGCGGCATAGGGTCGGATCCGCCGGTCCCTGGGTGGCGTGCGGCGAGCGTAAAGGGGTGACCGTCGGTTACAGGGGGCGGGGCACGAGATTCCGCCACCAAAAAGCGTTCTTCCGAGTGAATTTCCGCTCTTACTATTGACGCCTCGTCAGATCGACTCAGGCTCGGTCGGACGTCTGGGCCGAAGCCTCCGCCACCGCCGGAGTCAGATCCTCCAGCACCTCGAAGGCATCCTCGAGCCGCACCATGCGCAGCAGCCGCAGAAACCGTGGATCATCGATGACCAGCCGCAACCGGCCCTCGCGCTCCAGCACTCGGTTGCGCAGGCGGCACATCAGGGACAGCCCCGCGCAGTCCAGGAAGGTGACCGGCCGGAGGTCCAGCACCAGATCCGGGCACCTGGCCTGGGCGAGGGACTCCAGCCGTGCCGCGATCCGCCCCGCGGCGAAGATGTCCAGCTCTCCCGCCACTTCGGCCACCGTGACGCCGCCGACCACACGCACACGGACTCCGAAGGCGGGCCGATCATCGAACATGCAAGCCTCCTCGGCATGGTGGGAGGCGCGCGACACCGGAGCGCCCGGGATGACACACCGTCCGATCAGGGGGTGCGCGGACACCACAACGCCGCCGCGCCGGTCACCACCGGGGCCCAGGCCGGCCCTTCAGTACATGACATACCCATCTACCGGCTGACCAGTCAACGCAGGGCGCGGCACGTGACGTTGGCCTATTTAGGCTGACGTCATGACCGACACTCCCGCCCGGCTGCTGACCCTGCTGTCACTCCTCCAGACCCCGCGCGAGTGGCCCGGCAGCGAACTGGCCGAGCGGCTCGGCGTCAGCCACCGCACCATCCGCCGCGATATCGAGCGGCTGCGCGACCTCGGCTATCCGGTGGACGCGAGCAGGGGTGCCACCGGTGGCTACCGGCTGGTGGCGGGCACCGCCATGCCCCCGCTGCTGCTGGACGACGAGGAGGCGGTGGCCATCGCGGTCGGGCTGCGCACGGCCGCGGGCCACACCGTCGAGGGCATCGAGGAGGCGTCGGTGCGGGCCCTGGCCAAGCTGGAACAGGTGCTGCCGTCCCGGCTCCGCCGCCGGGTCGGCGCCCTCGGCTCCGCCACCGTCCCGCTGCCGCCCGCCGCGGGCGGCCCCACGGTGGACCCCGAACGGCTGACCGCGCTGGCCGCCGCGGTGGCCGCGCACGAACGGCTGCGCTTCGCCTACCGCGCGGGCGACGGCACCGAGACCCGGCGGCTGGTGGAGCCGCACCGTCTGGTGGCCTCGGGCCGCCGCTGGTACCTGGTGGCGTACGACAACGAACGCGAGGACTGGCGCACCTTCCGGGTGGACCGCGTCCATGACCCCCGGCCCACCGGCGTCCGTACCGCCCCGCGCGTCCTGCCCGGCGAGGACGCGGCCGCCTTCGTCTCCCGCTCGCTGCGGGGCGCCGCCCCCGCCCACCGGGCGGTGGCCACCGTACGGCTGCCCTGCGAGCGGGTGGCCGGGCTGCTGCCGGGCGCCGATGTCGAACGCCTCGACGAGCACCGCTGCCGGGTGCGCACCGCCACCGAGGCCCTGGAGTGGCTGGCCTTCCGGCTGGTGCTGCTCGACGCCGAGTTCGAGGTGCATGAACCGCAGGAGCTGATCGCCTATCTGCACGCCCTGGGCGGCCGGGTGCTCCGGGCCGCGAATCCGCCAACTAGTGATTCTCCGCCAACTGTTACTGAACGGTATACCCTTTGGTCTTCCTCTGTCCGCCCCCAGCCGTGAACATGCCATCCGGGGGCACCCAACGACTGAGGATGTGACCGATGACAGCAGCACGTATACGTTCGCGACGGTTCGGCGTGACGACGGCGGCCATCGCCATCGCCATCGGCGTCGGCGGAACCGCCACGACGGCGAACGCGGCTCCGGCCGCCGCACCCGCTGCCGCCAGTGCCACCACCACCGCCGGTGCCGCGAAGGTCGACTACGAGACCTGGAAGCGCGATGTGCAGGACATCATCGACAACCAGGCCCGCCCCTACGTCGAGCAGCGCACCGCCAACCCGGGCGGCCAGAAGCAGGCCATCGTCCTCGACATCGACAACACGTCGCTGGAGACGGACCTCGGCTTCACCTTCCCGCAGCACGCCGTGGAGCCGGTGCTGAAGCTCACCCGGTACGCCCACGAGCGCGGTGTGGACATCTTCTTCGTCACCGCCCGGCCCGGGATCATCTACCCGGTCACCCACTACAACCTGGAGCACGTCGGCTATGCGGTGAAGGACCTGTACGTACGGTTCCTCCCGGACCTCTTCAAGAACGTGGGCGAGTACAAGGCCGCCAAGCGCGCGGAGATCGAGAAGAAGGGCTACACGATCATCGCGAACATCGGCAACACCCCGACCGACCTGGTCGGCGGCCATGCCGAGCGGCACTTCAAGCTCCCGGACTACAACGGTCAGTTGTCCTGAGCCTGGGCCGGGTGGCTTGGCCCCCAGCGCACCACCGGGCGGCGGCGCCCACGGACCACGGCCACCAGCGCACCGGCCGCGACGAGGACGCCGCCGCCCACGGTGAGCAGCCACACCGGAACGCCGCCCGCCGTCAGCAGCGTGTCGTGGTACCGGACCCGCCGGTACGCGCTGTCGCGGGCGGCGCGCCGCAACTCGTGGTCCCCCGAGATCCGTTCCGGCCGGGGGAACTCCTGCCGGAACGAGGTCAGGAACATCCGCCGCCCCGCCAGCTCCTCCAGCGCCCCGCGCGACGCGGGCCCGGGCTCGACCCGTCCCGCGTAGAGCACCTCGGGCCGCTTCCCGCCGATGTCACCGCGCGGCTCCATCCGGTGCGGGGCCAGGACGTGGAGCTCCAGCTCCTGCGCCGTCCTGGCCAGCCGGGACAGCCGCATCGGATAGACCAGGCGCCCGGAGGCGAAGCGCAGCCGCAGCGGCTCCAGGGTGCCGCCCAGCACGGTCCGGCCGGCCGCGCCCGTACCGCCGCCCCCGGCTGAGCCGTCCTCGGCGGGCGCCAGCCGGACGGCCACGTACTCCCACTTCGCCCGCACATAGGGCGTCAGCCCGTCGGCCAGCCGGTCCGGCAGTTCGAAGCCGTTCCGCTCCAGCCAGTCGCGCAGCGCGTGCGGATCGGTCGCGGTCAGCCGGGCGACGTCGAACGGGCCCAGCCGCTCCCGGCCCACGACGCCCACCGGCGGCGCGGCCGCCCTGGCGCCGTCCCCGGGCGGGGCACCCACGGCACCGTCCCCGTGATCGCCATCGAAAGGCCAGTCGCCGTCACGCGGCCAGAAGTAGTGGCGTTCCCTGTCGACCGGCGCGATCACCTCCGTGACCTCGTCGAAGAGGCCCCGATCACCCAGAGTGACCGAGGCCCGGTGCGGCACCGGCATGACCCAGGCGGCCTCCGAGGCGTCACCGCCCACCGTGAGGCTCATGACGATCTCCTCGGAGGTACCGTCCCAGCGCACCACCGAGGTCTCGCGCTGGACCGCGATCGTGGTGTTCCGCCCCGGCACCATGCCGCCGCAGCCGCACGCCCAGGCGGGTCGCACCAGCGATCCGAGCTGGACCAGCACCAGCGCCAGTACCACCACCAGGGCTCGCCGCCGCCCCGGCGACAGCCGTTCCCCGATTCCCCCGCCGACCATGGCTTCCGCTCCCCCGTGTTCTCCGCCACACCGGCGGACACGGCCTCAGACGGCGCGCGCGGGTGTTCCGGTTCCACCAGCGGAAAGACCGCTTCCACCGGTGGAAAGGCCGGAAGCTCCAGAACTCGGGGCGCAAGATTGGTGGGTACCTCCGCGCCCGCGCGCCCGTTGCGCACCAAGACTGGGACACACCGCCGACTGTGCGCCGACACTCACGCGAAACCGCGCATACGAACGCCGCCAGTCACCCCGCGAAGGGACGACCGATGACCGGATCACGCATAGTGGCGCTGGGCCACTACCAGCCCGCGAAGGTGCTCACCAACGACGACCTCGCGGCCATGGTCGACACCAGCGACGAGTGGATCCGCAGCCGGGTGGGCATCCGCACCCGGCGCGTCGCGCGCCCCGACGAGACGGTGGACGAGATGGCCGCGGCGGCTGCCGCCAAAGCCCTCGCCGGCAGCGGTCTGCCGGCCGCCGACATCGATCTGGTCCTGGTGGCCACCTCCACCGCGATCGACCGCAGCCCCAATATGGCGGCGCGGGTGGCCGAGCGGCTCGGTCTGGGCAGCCCGGCCGCCATGGACGTGAACGTGGTGTGCGCCGGGTTCACCCACGCCCTGGCCACCGCCGACCACACGCTGCGCGCCGGGGCCGCCACCGCCGCGCTGGTCATCGGCGCGGACAAGTTCACCGAGGCCGCCGACTGGACCGACCGCTCCACCTGTGTGCTGCTGGGCGACGGCGCGGGGGCCGCCGTGGTGGTGGCCGACGACCGGGCGGACGCCGGACCGGGGGCGGTCGCGGGGATCGGCCCGGTGGTGTGGGGTTCGGTGCCCACCATGGGCGGCGCGGTCCGGATCGAGGGCACACCGATCCGCTTCTCCCAGGAGGGCCAGTCCGTCTACCGCTGGGCCACCACCCAGCTGCCGCCCATCGCCCGGGAGGTGTGCGACCGGGCCGGGATCCGCCCCGAGGACCTGGCCGGAGTGGTGCTGCACCAGGCCAACCTGAGGATCATCGAACCGGTCGCCCGGAAGCTGGGCGCGGTCAACGCGGTGATCGCCCGCGATGTGGTGGAGTCCGGCAACACCTCGGCGGCCAGTATCCCGCTCGCCCTGTCCAAGCTGGTCGAACGCGGCGAAGTCGCCTCCGGTGATCCGGTGCTGCTGTTCGGCTTCGGCGGCAACCTCTCCTACGCGGGCCAGGTCATCCGCTGTCCGTGACCGGGGGCGCGGCCGGGGGAACCCGTCCGATTCGTTCAAGACCGGCGGCCGGGGCGCTGCCTACGCTGCCCGCATGACTCCACGATTCGACGCGATCGGCATGGTCGTCGCGGACATGGCCGCATCCCTCGCCTTCTACCGCCGCCTGGGGGTGGACATCGCCCCCGAGGCCGACTCCCAGCCGCACGCCGAGGCCACCCTGCCCGGTGGCACCCGGCTGCTGTGGGACACCGTCGAGACGGTGCGCTCCTTCGACCCCGGGTGGACGCCGCCGACCGGCTCCCCGCGCACCGGGCTGGCCTTCCTCTGCGACGGTCCGGCCGAGGTGGACGCGGTCTACGCGGAGCTGGTGAAGGCGGGCGCGCCGGGGCACAAGGAGCCCTGGGACGCCTTCTGGGGGCAGCGCTACGCCGTGGTGCTGGACCCGGACGGCAACGGCGTGGACCTGTTCGCACCACTGCCCGGCTGACGGGCGCCCCGACCGCCGGGACGGCGGCTCAGCCGGACTCCGCCAGCAGCCGTCCCAGCGGTACGCCCGCCATCGTCCGTACCTCACGGGCCAGATGGGCCTGGTCGGCGTATCCGGCCACCACCGCGACCTCGGCGTAGGGGAGGCCGTCGCGCGCCAGGTCCAGCGCCCGGTTCAGCCGCAGCACCCGCCCGAGGGTCTTGGGGCCGTAACCGAAGGCGGCCAGCGAGCGGCGGTGGAGCAGCCGCTCCCCCAGCCCCGCCGACCGGGCCACATCCGCCACGCTGCGCCCGTGCGCGAGCCCGGCGACCACGCCCGCCAGGACCGGATCGGGCGGCGGCGCCTCATCCAGCCGCCCGAGGGCGGCGTCCTCCAGCGCCCGGCCCACCGCGGCCGCGAGGCCGCCGGGCTCCGCGGCCCCGGCCGCCGCGTGTCCGGCCAGCAGTCCGGTCAGCCGCCGCACCCGCGCCCCGGGCCACAGCGCGGTCAACGGCACCCGCCGGTCCCGCAGTTCGTGCGCGGGGACACCGAGTACGGACGGGCCGGTGCCGGGCGCGAAGCGCAGCCCGACGTAGCGGGCCCCGGGCGGGGCGGCGGCCAGCTGGGCGCGGGTGTCCGGCCCGGCCACGAAGAGCCCGCCCTCCGGGGCCGTGCCGCCCGCGTCGGTCCAGATCAGATCGGTGCAGCCGTCGGGCAGCACCCGCTGGGAGCCGGTTCCGGCCGTGCGGGTCCACACCACCGTGCCGCCGCCGAGCCGCGACCCCCGCTCGCGGTATCCGCTCACGGGACCTCGCGCAGGTACATCGCACCGCAGGAGTGGCAGAACGGACCTCCGTCGTGGGTGGCCCACAGATCGGCCGCCTGGGTCTCCGCGTCCGGGGCCAGCTCACGTCCGCACATGGCCGTGGTCCCGTTGCCCCGGACCATGTGCCAGATCTTGACCGGCGCACCGGCCACCCGTCCGGAGCTGCCCTCCTCGTACTCGGCGCGCATTTCGTGCTGCATGGCGGGACACCTCCTGCTCACCACCACTCCCTCCATGCTCCCGCCCGGCCGGGCCGTACGCCACCCTGGGGCCGGCCTGCCTAGAAGACCGACCAGCCGGTCAGCGTGGTGAAGTGGTCCAGCGCGGCCACCCCGGCCACCGAATTGCCGCGGGCGTCCAGGCCGGGACTCCATACGCACAGGGTGCACCGGCCCGGGATCACCGCGATGATGCCGCCGCCGACGCCGCTCTTGCCGGGCAGTCCGACCCGGTAGGCGAAGTCGCCCGCCGCGTCGTACGTCCCGCAGGTGAGCATGACCGCGTTGACCCGCTTCGCCTCACGGCGCGACAGCAGCCGGGAGCCGTCCGCGCGCAGTCCGTGGCGGGCCAGGAAGGTACCCGCGAGCGCCAGGTCGCGGCAGCTCATCTCGATCGAGCACTGCCAGAAGTAGTGCTCCAGGACGGTCGGCACCGGGTTGTCCAGGTTGCCGTAGCTGGCCATGAAGTGCGCCAGGGCCGCGTTGCGGTCGCCGTGGCCGGATTCGGAGGCGGCCACCGCCGGGTCGAAGGCCAGCTGGTCGTTGCCGCTCTCGGCGCGCAGGAAGTCCAGCATGGTGGTGCTGGCGTCACCGGTCAGGCTGTGCAGCCGGTCGGTGACGACCAGGGCCCCGGCGTTGATGAACGGATTGCGCGGAATGCCGTTCTCGTACTCCAGCTGCACCAGGGAGTTGAACGGGTTGCCCGACGGCTCCCGGCCGACCCGCCGCCAGATCCGCTCCCCGTCCTGGGCGAGGACGAGCGCGAGTCCGAACGCCTTGGAGATGCTCTGGACGGAGAACGGCACCTCCCAGTCACCGACCCCGATGATCCCGCCGTCCACATCGGCGACGGCCATCCCGAAGCGCTGTTCGTCCACCTCGGCGAGCGCGGGGATGTACTGGGCCACCTGCCCCCGGCCGACCTGTGGCTTCACATATGCCGCGACCTCGTCGAGTACTGCCTGGTAGTCCATGGTGCCGTGGTTCTCCTGCGCGTCGTCGAGCGGATCTGACCGCACGATAACCACACCTCTCCCACTGGTCACCCCATGTGTTTATGAGAACGCAGCGGGTAAGCAACCAGTGAACGAGCGGGCCGCGGCCGGCGCGCCCGCCGCATGAGCAGAACGGAGGCGGCCATGGCCTCACCCATGTCCGCTGGGGACTTCCTTTCGGCGCTGAAGCGCGAGGGCCTGCGCGTGGTGCAGGTCGGCGACTGGCGCAACCACAACCGCAATCACAAGGGCCCCTGGGGACCCGTGCACGGAGTGATGATCCACCACTCCGTCACCCGCGGCACCGCGCAGACCGTGGAGATATGCCGGGACGGCTATGAGTCCCTGCCCGGTCCGCTGTGTCACGGCGTGATCGCCAAGGACGGCACCGTGCATCTGGTCGGCTACGGCCGGGCCAATCACGCCGGGCTCGGCGACGACGACGTGCTCCAGGCCGTCATCGCCGAGCGGGTGCTGCCGCCGGACAACGAGGCCAACACGGATGGCAACCGCCATTTCTACGGCTTCGAGTGCGAGAACCTCGGCGACGGCCAGGATCCGTGGCCCGAGGCCCAGTTGGAGGCGATCGAGCGGGTCTCGGCAGCGATCTGCCGCCATCACGGCTGGAACCAGCGCTCGGTGATAGGCCACCTGGAGTGGCAGCCGGGCAAGGTGGATCCGCGCGGCTTCACGATGGACGCGATGCGGGCGCGGATCCGCGAGCGGCTGGCCTGAACCACCCCGTCCGGGGAGGACCCGGGGGCGGGCGGCTCAGAGTCCTCCCTCCGGGGCCTCCTCCCGGAAGGCGGCGGCCTCTTCCAGATCCAGTCGGCGCAGCAGCCGGCGCAGCATCTCGTCGTCGATCCGCCGCTGGTCGCGCAGGTCGACGAAGACCTTCCGCTCGGCCTCGATCATCTCGCGGGCCAGTCTGCGGTAGGTGTCGTCCACGGATTCGCCGGTCACCTCGTTGACCGCGCCGAGCCGTTCCCACACCGCGTTGCGCCGCCGTTCCAGGACATGGCGCAGCCGGTCGACCAGCGGCGGCGGCAGGGCGTTGCGTTCGGCCGCGAGGAGTTCGTCCAGCCGGGTCTCGGCCGACTGGGACGCCTCGGCCTGCGCCTGTGCCTCCAGCAGCGTCTCGGCCTGGGGGTCGCGGCCGGGCACGCCCAGCCGCCGGATCAGGGCGGGCAGGGTGAGCCCCTGGACGACCAGGGTGCCGATCACGGTGGTGAAGGTCAGGAAGAGGATCAGGTTGCGGGCCGGGAACTCCTCACCGCCGTGCGTGACGGGCGGGATGGAGAAGGCGATGGCCAACGAGACCACACCGCGCATCCCCGCCCAGCCGACGACGACGGGCGTCGTCCAGGTGACGCCCGGTTCGCGCTCCCGGATCCGGCGGAAGAGCTTCCGGGGCAGGAAGGTCGCGGGGAAGACCCAGACGAAGCGCATCAGGACCACGGCCAGGAAGACGATGACCGCGTACCAGGCGGCCTCGGCCGAGCCGTATGGCCCAAGCCCCTGGAGCACCACCCGCAGTTGCAGCCCGATCAGCGCGAAGACCGCGGACTCCAGGATGAAGGCGATCATCCGCCACACCGCCGCCTCCTGGAGCCGGGTGGCGAAGTCGACCTGCCAGGCGTGGTGTCCGAGGTAGAGGCCGACGACCACCACGGCCAGCACACCGGACGCCTCGACCTGCTCGGCGGCGGAGTAGGCGACGAACGGGATGAGCAGCGAGAGGGTGTTCTGGAGCAGCGGGTCCGTCAGCCGCCGCCGCAGCCAGTGCAGCGGCACCATCAGCACCAGACCGACGCCGACGCCGCCGACCGCCGCGAGCAGGAACTCCCCGGCGCCGTGCAGGAAGGTGACCCCCTCCCCCACCACCGCGGCGAGCGCCACCCGGTAGGCGGTGATCGCCGTGGCGTCGTTCACCAGCGACTCGCCCTGGAGGATGGTGGTCAGCCGCGACGGCAGTCCCAGCCGCCGGGCGATGGCGGTGGCCGCCACCGCGTCCGGCGGCGCGACCACCGCGCCCAGCACCAGCGCGGCGGTCAGCGGGAGATCGGGCACCAGCAGATGGGCGATCCAGCCGACCGAGACGGTCGCGAACAGCACATAGCCCACCGAGAGCAGGGCGATCGGGCGCAGATTGGCCCGCAGGTCCAGGTACGAGCTGTCCAGCGCCGCGGTGTGCAGCAGCGGCGGCAGCACCAGGGGCAGCACGATATGCGGGTCCAGGGTGTAGTCCGGCACTCCCGGGACGAAGGAGAGCATCAGCCCGACGGCCACCAGCAGCAGCGGAGCGGGGACCGGGGTGCGACGGGCCGCCCCCGCGACCGCCGCGCTGCCCGCGACCAGCATCAACAACGGCAATACGTCCATCGGCCCCGGCCCGTCCCCTTCGGTTGCGTCTAACCTGGCAATCATGAGCGAGTGCCCGCATGTTCCCGACCTGCCGCGCCCCGGTCCGCGCCCGCTGACCGACACCTGTCCGGAGTGCCTGGCCGCCGGAAGCCATCCGGTGCAGCTGCGGATGTGCCTGGAATGCGGTCATGTGGGCTGCTGTGACTCCTCCGCCTACGGCCATGCCACCCGGCACTTCGAGGAGACGGGTCATCCGGTGATGCGCAGCGTGGAGCCGGGTGAGGGGTGGCGCTGGTGCTATGTGGATCTGCTCATCGTCTAGTGCGACGGCTGCCGCGGCAGGGGTGGCTCCGGTTAGCCTTCATCACATGATCAGACCAGCGAAGCCGTCGGACGTCCCGGACATCCTCGCGATGATCCGGGAACTGGCGGAGTACGAGAAGGCGCCGCAGGAGGCGAAGGCCACCGAGGAGCAGCTGCGCGAGGCGCTCTTCGGGACGGACCCGGCGGTCTTCGGGCTGATCGCCGAAGAGGGCACCGGAGCGGGCGCGGAGACGGTGGGGTTCGCCCTGTGGTTCCGCAACTTCTCCACCTGGACCGGCACCCACGGGGTGTACCTGGAGGACCTGTACGTCACTCCGCGGGCACGCGGCGGCGGCCACGGCAAGGCGCTGCTCGCCGAGCTCGCGCGGATCTGCGTGGAGCGGGGCTACGCCCGCTTCGAGTGGTCGGTGCTCGACTGGAACGCTCCGGCGATCGGCTTCTACGACTCGCTGGGCGCCGGACCGATGGACGAATGGACGGTCCGGCGGCTGACCGGTGAGCCCTTGCACGCATTGGCCGCCCAAGCCGTGGGCACCTCTATGACCAGCGATTCGTTGGGTGGGGCGACATCTCTTTCGAATTGAGACCGCAGACCCCTAGCCACGCTGCGTACTCATGTGCTTACTATGAGTGATATCGCGAACCTTCGGGTCGGGGTTCACCCATGACGGGGGCCGTGCTTCGTCCGGGCGACACCGCACCGCAGATCGCGATAGCGTCGCAGCCGAACCACACATCGCGCCGACTGTTCTGCCTCCACCATACGGGCATACGGGCGGCGCTCCAATCAGCTCAGCTCAACCAGCTTGTGTCACCTTGGAGGTGAGGGTGTCCCAGATCGCAGGCGAGCCCGGGACCCAGGACTTCGTAGAAGTCCGGCTGCCCGCTGCGGGGGCGTATCTGTCGGTGCTGCGTACGGCCACGGCCGGTCTCGCAGCCCGGTTGGACTTCACCCTCGACGAGATCGAGGATCTGCGCATCGCCGTTGACGAGGCCTGCGCGATCCTGCTTCAGCAAGCCGTCCCCGGCAGTGTGCTGAGCTGCGTCTTCCGATTGATCGACGACGCACTGCAGGTGACTGTCTCGGCTCCCACCACCGATGGCCGCGCACCCGAGCGCGACACCTTCGCCTGGACGGTGCTCTCCGCACTGGCGGGCAAGGTGGACTCGACCGTGGCCGAGGACCGTACGGTCAGCATCAGCCTGTACAAGGAGCGCGGCGCCGGCCCCGGACAGCCGTGACGGAACAAGGGGGCTCCGTGAGCACTGCATCATCGCGGGGAGTGGGTACCCCGGCCATCCCGCACCCGCCGGCCCGGACGCATCCCGCGGACTCGGAGGCGGCAGGAGACCGACCAGAGCGGGCGGACCACATGGATCAGCACGATCACGAGCAGGCGCAGCACCACCACGATCCGCACGACCGGAGCGGCGCGCGGGCGATGTTCATCGAGCTGCGCCGGCTCCCGGAGGGCTCCTCCGAGCGGGCCGAGCTGCGCAACCACCTCGTGCGTATGCATCTCCCGCTGGTGGAGCACCTGGCCCGGCGCTTCCGCAACCGAGGAGAGCCGCTGGACGACCTCACCCAGGTCGCCACCATCGGGCTGATCAAATCCGTGGACCGGTTCGACCCGGACCGCGGCGTGGAGTTCTCGACCTATGCGACCCCCACGGTCGTCGGCGAGATCAAGCGCCACTTCCGGGACAAGGGCTGGGCGGTGCGGGTGCCGCGCCGCCTCCAGGAGCTGCGGCTGTCGCTGACCACGGCCACCGCTGAGCTCTCCCAGCGGCACGGCCGCGCCCCGACCGTGCATGAGCTGGCCCAGCATCTGTCCATCTCGGAGGAAGAGGTGCTGGAGGGGCTGGAGTCGGCCAATGCCTACAGCACCCTCTCGCTGGACGTACCGGACACCGACGACGAGTCCCCGGCGGTCGCCGACACCCTCGGCTCCGAGGACGAGGCGCTGGAGGGCGTGGAGTACCGCGAGTCGCTCAAACCGCTGCTGGAGGATCTCCCGCCGCGGGAGAAGAAGATCCTGCTGCTGCGCTTCTTCGGCAATATGACCCAGTCGCAGATCGCGCAGGAGGTCGGCATCTCGCAGATGCATGTCTCCCGGCTGCTGGCACGCACCCTCGCCCAGCTGCGGGACCGGCTGCTGGTGGAGGAGTAACGGGCGGCGGAGCGGAAGGGCCTGCGCGGCACACCGGTCAGGCGTCGCGCGGCCCGATCCCCAGCGCCTCGGTCGCGGTGGGGTTGATCAGCAGCGCGAGGACGGTGAGGGCCACGACCCCGATCACCGCTCCGGCGGCGATCAGCCCCCCACCGTTCGAGACCAGCGTCCAGGCCACCGGCAGCGCCATCAGCTGCGTGATCATCGCCGGGCCCCGGCTCCAGCGGCGGCGCAGCCACAGTCCACGGGCGGCCAGCAGCGGCAGCGCGGCCAGCGCCAGCACGGTGACCCCGAGCATCTCCGCCTGCTGCGGGCTCTCCGGGTCGCCGGTCAGCCCCATGATCAGCACATAGACGCCGAAGCCCAGGAGCACCACGCCCTCGACGGCGGCGAGCACCGCGGCAGCGGTGATCCGCGCCGGGCGCGGCCCCTCAGGGGCGGTGTCGGCCGGCGCGGCCGCCGCGGCGGCCGCCTGAGCCTTCTTCCCCTGGGACCCCTGCGGCGCCTTCTTCCCCTGCGGGGCGGTTCCGGCGGTGCGGGGCTTCTTGGCGGTGGCGGACTTCTTACTGCTCACCCCAGCAGCGTAGCCGCCGCCCCGGGCTCCGGGGCGCACCCCGGGGATTACGGCCGTTCACCGCGGATGGGTAGGCTGGCGCGCATGCGCGCACTCCTCGTGGTCAATCCGGCAGCAACCACCACCAGTGCCCGCACCCGTGACGTACTGATCCATGCGCTCGCCAGCGATCTCAAGCTGGATGTGGCGACCACGGAGTACCGGGGGCACGCACGCGACCTGGCCCGCCGCGCGGCCGACGCCGGCACCCATGAGCTGGTCGTCGCCCTCGGCGGGGACGGCACCGTCAACGAGGTGGTCAACGGGCTGCTGCACAACGGTCCCGCACCGGAGGACCTGCCCCGGCTGGCCGTGGTCCCCGGCGGTTCCACCAATGTCTTCGCCCGCGCCCTGGGGCTGCCCAATGACGCCGTCGAGGCGACCGGCGCCCTGCTGGACGCCCTGCGGGACGGCACCGAGCGCACCGTGGGCCTCGGGCTCGCGGGCGGCACCCCGGGCACCCCGGACGAGGCGGTGCCCGCGCGCTGGTTCACCTTCTGCGCGGGATTCGGCTTCGACGCGAGCGTGATCGGCCGGGTCGAACAGCAGCGCGAACGCGGCAAGCGGTCGACCCACGCCCTGTACATACGGCAGATGCTCCGGCAGTTCCTCGGCGAGCCGCACCGGCGCCACGGCACCATCTCGGTACGGCGGCCCGGCCAGGACACCCTCGAGGACCTGGCCCTGGCGATAGTCTGCAACACCGCCCCCTGGACCTATCTGGGCAACCGGCCGGTCTACGCGGCCCCCCGCGCGTCCTTCGACACCGCCCTTGACGTGCTGGGACTCACCAAGCTGTCGGCCCCGGCGGTGACCCGCTACGCCACCCAGCTGCTGATGTCGAGCCCCGAGCGGGGCCCTCACGGCAAGCACGCGGTCTCGCTCCATGACGAGACGGACTTCACCTTGCATTCCCAGGCGCCACTGCCCTTCCAGATGGACGGTGACCACCTGGGACTGCGTACGAGCGTGACGTTCACAGGCGTACGCCGTGCACTGCGTGTGATTGTGTGAGTGAGACCGCCAAAAGTCCTTTCAGTCGAACGTTTAGGCTGGCTTCCACCCAACGGAAGTACGGCTGTGACCTAGTCGACACCAAGGAATCAAAAAAAACTTTCCGGAAGGGGTTGTATCCGCCGCCGAGGTTTGCGAGTCTCTTCTTGGCGATCGGGACGGCCGGTGAACGGCCCCCTTGAGAGCCCGAACCCCCTCCTCATTCCACGGGACCGCACCAGCCCCAACTGGTTGATGTCCCTAGCCTTGCGGGGGGATTCGTGAAAGCGTTCACATTCACAAGCAACGAACCCGCAATCGCGAGGAGATGGAGCAGCCATGGACTGGCGTCACAACGCCGTTTGCCGCGAGGAAGACCCCGAGCTGTTCTTCCCCATCGGCAACACTGGTCCTGCGCTGCTGCAGATCGAGGAAGCCAAGGCCGTCTGCCGCCGCTGCCCCGTGATGGAGCAGTGCCTGCAGTGGGCGCTTGAGTCCGGCCAGGACTCCGGCGTCTGGGGTGGACTCAGCGAGGACGAGCGCCGCGCCATGAAGCGCCGTGCCGCTCGGAACCGGGCGCGCAACGCCAGCGCCTGACCCTGAACGCCCCGTGGCCCCCGAGCCGCAGCGCGCAGTAATCCCGATGCGCACAGCAACGTGAGCTTTGAGTCCCCGGACCAGCCGGTCCGGGGACTCAGTGCTGTGCGGGCCCCGTGCTGTGCGGCGGGGGCGGTGCTGTGAGGTGGACGACAGACGGAGCGGTCAGCGCTTCTCGGCCCGCACCGGGAAGTCCAGGACCACCCGGGTGCCGCGCTCCGGGGCCGGCCGCATATCGAAACTGCCGCCGAGCTCACCCTCCACCAGGGTGCGGACGATCTGGAGCCCGAGGTTCCCGGTCCGCTGCGGATCGAAGCCTTCCGGCAGTCCCCTGCCGTCGTCCTGCACGGTGACCCGCAGCCTGCTGTCCTCACCGCTGCCGCCGCGCACCGCCGCGACCTCGACCGTGCCCTGCTCCCCCGGTCCGAAGCCGTGCTCCAGCGCGTTCTGCAGCACTTCGGTGAGCACCATGGACAGCGGGGTGGCGACCTCGGCGTCCAGGATGCCGAAGCGTCCGGTGCGCCGTCCGGTGACCTTGCCCGGCGATATCTCCGCCACCATGGCCAGCACCCGGTCGGCTATGTCGTCGAACTCGACCCGCTCGTCCAGGTTCTGGGACAGCGTCTCATGGACGATCGCGATCGAACCGACCCTGCGCACCGCCTCGTTCAGCGCCTCCCGGCCCTGCTCGGAGTCCATCCGGCGGGCCTGGAGGCGCAGCAGCGCGGCCACCGTCTGGAGGTTGTTCTTCACCCGGTGGTGGATCTCCCGGATGGTGGCGTCCTTGGTGATCAACTCTCGTTCGCGCCGACGCAGTTCGGTGACGTCCCGCAGCAGCACCAGCGAGCCGATGTGCAGGCCCTTGGGCTTGAGCGGGATGGCCCGGAGCTGGATCACCCCGTCGCCGCCCTCGACTTCGAACTCCCGGGGCGCCCAGCCGCTGGCCAGTTTGACCAGTGCCTCGTCCACCGGTCCGCGCACCGGGGCGAGTTCGGCGGTGGTCCGGCCCAGGTGGTGGCCGACCAGGTCGGCGGCCAGCCCCAGCCGATGGTAGGCGGAGAGCGCGTTGGGGCTGGCGTACTGGACCACCCCGTCGGCGTCCATCCGGATCAGCCCGTCGCCCGCGCGCGGCGAGGCGTCCATGTCGACCTGCTGGCCGGGGAACGGGAACGCGCCGACGGAGATCATCTGTGCGAGGTCGGAGGCGCTCTGGAGGTAGGTGAGCTCCAGCCGGCTCGGGGTCCGTACGGTGAGCAGATTGGTGTTGCGCGCGATGACGCCGAGCACCCGGCCCTCCCGGCAGACCGGGATGGACTCCACTCGCACCGGCACCTCCTCGCGCCACTCCGGGTCGCCCTCCCGGACGATCCGCCCCTCGTCCAGGGCGGCGTCCAGCATGGGGCGGCGCCCGCGGGGAACGAGATGGCCGACCATGTCGTCCTGATAGGAGGTGGGGCCGGTGTTGGGCCGCATCTGCGCCACGGAGACGTACCGGGTGCCGTCACTGGTCGGCACCCACAGCACGAGGTCCGCGAAGGAGAGGTCGGAGAGCAGCTGCCACTCCGATACCAGCAGGTGAAGCCATTCGAGATCGGCATCGCCGAGGGCGGTGTGCTGGTGTACGAGGTCGTTCATGGAGGGCACGGTGTGAGCCTACCCGCCCGGGTGGATTAGCCTATCCGCGCACAACCATGGACAGACCCTAGTGGTCTAGTCCAGAATGATCGAGCATTGAGATCTTCCGCACTCCCCGCACAGGAGGGCGGATCGGGTACCCGGCGCGCTCTGCCCTGACCGCACCGGGCGCCTCGTGGCCGGCCGCTCGGCCGGCGCAACCCGGGCTGCGGTGCCGGGCGGGTTGAGGGTCCCGCTCTGGCGCCGCGGCCCGCGGGTGGTTCAGCGGGTTTCGGTGACCTTGGCCAGCGCGCGCGGCGCGTCCGGGTCCTGGCCACGGGCGATGGTCACCTCATACGCCAGCATCTGCAGCGGCAGGATCTCCAGGATCGGCTGCACCTCCTCGGCCACCCCACCCGTGGGCAGGGCGAACCCCGCGGAAGCCCGGTCCACCTCCGACTGCGCACCGATCACCACCAGGTCCGCGCCCCGGCCGCGGAGCCGCTCCAGCACCGGCTGCAACGCCTCACCGCCCCGGCCCTCGGTCACGATCGCGATCACCGGGGAGATGTTGTCGACCATCGCCAGCGGGCCGTGCAGCAGATCCGCACCCGAATACGACAACGCCGGGATATAGCTGGTCTCCATCAGCTTCAGCGCGGCCTCCTTCGCCGTGGGATAGCCAAAGCCCCGCGAGGTGAGGACCATCCGCTCGGCGAACCGGTACCGCGCCGCCAGCGTCCGCACCTCCCCCTGCCGCTCCAGCACCTGCCGCGCCAGATCCGGCAGCACCTCCGCCGCCGCACCGTCCCCGCCCCGCAACCCCTCCACCAGCAGATACAGCGCCAGCAGTTCGGCGGTGTAGGTCTTGGTGGCGGGCAATGCCTTCTCCGGGCCGGCCAGCACATCGATATGGAACTCCGAGACAGCCGCCAGCGGCGACGCGGCGTTGTTGGTCACCGCCAGGGTGATCGCCCCGGCCGCCCGCGCCGCCTCGGTGGACGCCACCAGATCCGGCGAACCACCCGACTGACT